>JAHQWI010000179.1 GCA_029856085.1 Promethearchaeia archaeon
AAAAAAAAAAACCATTAAAGAGTCTTTTACGTCAAAAAAAGGAAAAATAAAAAATTACAAACAAGAACCAACACTAAAAGAAGATTATCTAAACCAAAATAAAAATAGTGAGCTGCACAAGGAAAAAGATTTAAGAGAATTTACCCCAACAGTAATGAAAAACTTTTTTTTGATACGTCCATTCGAAACAATCACCAGATTATATGGCACACCAACTTATTCTGAAATTGATCCTACTCCAGTTATTGCTTTTACTTTTCCAATATTATTTGGTTTAATGTTTGGGGATATTGGCCATGGATTAATTCTAATAATTGCAGGATTACTCGGTGCTCTTAAATTTAGGAAACGTAAGGGTAATATTGTGAATTTTAGCTGGATTATATTTTTTTGCGGGATAGCCTCTTTATTTACAGGCTTTTTGTATGGTGAATTCTTTGGGAGGCATGAGATTGAAATATTTGGGACAGTATATTTGCATTTAGAGCCAATTACAATTCCTTTTTTAAATTTTACTCTCTATGATCCATTAGGTAATATTTTATCTGTATTTTATTTTGCTATAATAATAGGTGTTTTCCATATAAATTTAGGATGGTTCATTCAATTTTTGAATTACTGGAAACAACATAGAAAGTATTTAGCATTAAGTGATTCTCTTATTAAAATTCTATTATTAACAGGAGGAACTATATTAATTTTTAATTTTGGATTTGATATTTATGGATGGTTAGCCCCTCCTTACCCAATTTTACTAGTATTAGTTCCTGGAATGTTATTATTATTATTAAAACCATTTGGAAAACTTCTTCGGATTTCATACCTACAAGAAGAATCTTTTGGAGGATTATTAGGTGAAGGTTCAATTGAAGCCTTTGATACTATTTTATCAGTTGTGAGTAATGTAGCCTCATATACTAGGTTATTAGCTTTAGCATTAGCACACATAGCATTATTGTATTCAATTAATGCCATGAGTACCTTGATCGAAGGTGATAATTTTGGAATTGAAATAGTAAATCTAATTGGTCAAATCTTCGGAAATATAATAGTAATCTTAATTGAAGGCATACTCGTTTTCATCAACGCTTTGCGCCTCCATTTTTATGAGTTTTTCTTTAAATTCTACCAGGGTTCAGGAATTGATTATTTTCCATTTTATCTCGATAATAATTACTCTATACTAAAATTTAGAGCTGAGGCTGAGAAAGACATCATTTCAGAGGAAATTGAGAAAGAGATTGATACACAATTAGTAAAAGAAGAAATAGATAAAGCTATAAGTTATATCTCAAAGAAATTTGCATAAATTAATGATTGATTAATTAATTAACCGAATTATGATAAATTGTGCCGGAAACCAAAGAAAAAGTATCTAATCGCAAGGTAATTATTGTTCGGTTTCTATTATTAGTCGGTTATTTACTTATTTTACTATATTTTTTTTATCTTTTAACCAAATTTGGTGCTAATCCTTTTATCATTTTCATTTTACTTCTATTCACATTTTTAGTAACTATAGGTCCATTTTTTAGGCGAGGTAAGAGATCTCTTTATTCTAGAATGTTTCCTGATAGAAAAAGAAGATCGTCCTTTGAAAATGAACAAAAAGAAAAGGTTTTAAAAAATAAGAGAAAATTTGAACAAGCTGAACCAAAGATCTTTAAAAAAATTAATCTTGAATTTAAGTATCGCAAGCCAATTATATTTAAATGTGAAAATTGTGGAAATACTATACCCAATTTTGTGAAAAAATGTCCATTTTGTAATAAACAAATAACTTATTAGAATCAATTGAGGATTTTATAAAACATGAAAGAATTGAGCCAAGGATATATTTCAGCCGTTATAGGTTCCTTAATAAAAGTAAAGGGATTAGAAAATGATGTACGACTTAATGATATGATCAAAATCTCTAAACATAACATTCTAGCAGAAGTTATTCAAATCTATGCAGATTACATCGTCGCTCAGTGTTTCGAAAATACTATGAATATAAAATTATATGAAAAAGTTGAAAATCTAAATGAACCGCTTTCGATGGAATTGGCCCCTGGTCTAATTGCTAGTGTTTTTGATGGAATTCAAAGGCCTCTGGAAAGAATTTTTGAAAATTTAGATTCCGGAGAATTAGAAAGAGGTATAAAATATCCTGCTATATCAAGAAAAAAAAAATGGCATTTTATACCTTTGAGGAAATTAGGTGATGAAGTCAAAGGAGGAGATGTAATAGGATCAGTTAAAGAAACAGAATATATTGATCATAAAATAATGGTGCCTCCTAATTCTACTGGAATAATTTCGTTCATGGCTAATGAAGGCGATTATACCATAACAGAAGAAATATATAAAATAAAAAATCATAATCATGAAATTTCTTTCCCAATGTTGCAAAAATGGCCAATCACTAAAAATAGACCTTACACAAAGAAAGAAAATCCGAATGAACCGTTAATAACAGGAATGCGTGTTATAGATTTATTATTTCCAATCGTGAAAGGTGGTACAACAGCTATTCCTGGCGGATTTGGGACGGGAAAAACTGTTATTCAGCAATCTATAGCCAAATGGTGTAATGCTGATGTCATTGTGTTCATCGCATGCGGAGAGCCTGGAAACGAGGTTGCAAATGTCTTAAAGCAATTCTCAGAAATTAAAGACCCTAAAAGAGGTACTTCTTTATTAGATCATATAATAGTTATTGCAAATACCTCCAATATGCCTGTATCAGCACGAGAAGCCAGTTTATTTTCTGGAGTGACTATTGCTGAATATTATCGAGATATGGGATATGATGTTGTTGTGTTAGCAGATAGTATATCAAGATGGGCAGAGTCTCTGAGAGAAATCTCTGGACTATTGGAAGAAATGCCCGCTGAGGAGGGCTATCCGGCATATTTACCCTCTAAACTTTCGAGTTTTTATGAGAGAGCTGGATTGGTTAAAGTTTTAGGTGTGGATCATTTAGGTGCGGAGAAGAAAGGTTCTTTAACTATTATTGGAACTATTTCACCACCCGCGGGTGATTTCAGTGAACCAGTTACCTCAACAACTAAAAGATTGGTACAAGTTTTTTGGGCTTTGGATCCAAAATTAGCTTATTTAAAACACTTTCCTGCTATAGATTGGCTTAATTCGTATTCAAACTATCCTGCATATATCGCTGATTGGTGGTACGAAAGAGACATTGATTGGCCTGAAATTAACATTGATTGGGTCCAATGTCGAAAACAAGTGAATGATATCTTATCACAAGAACAGGATCTAAAATATATAATTCAATTAATAGGGGAAAAGAACTTACCAGAAGATCAACAGTTAATAATCTTTATTACAAAATTACTTAAAAATGGCTTTTTAATCCAAAGTGCTTTTGATGAAATTGATAGTTTTACCGATGTTGAAAAACTATTAGGTTTAATTAAATTGATCTTATTAATCTACAATAATGGGAAAGATCTTGTTAATCAAGGAATATTACTTGAAGATTTTTTAGATTCTGAGCTTATCAACAAAATCCTGCGAATTAGCCAAACAGTTCCTAATAATAAATTCAAACAAATTGAAAGTATAAAGAATGAATTGATAAAGAAATTTAGATTGTTGAGTGTGTAGAATACTTTGCATATTATTCAATAAATTTATGGCTTAAACCACTCAAAGAAATAATATGATTTGGTTAAAGGGTTTGCAATAACAAATTTTTTCCTTACAGATGTTGCCAATCTCCCGGCACGAACCATATCTACTGCTGTAATTTCAGCATCGTGAGGTAAAACATGCACCATGAAAAGTGAATGTTCGAGACCGGGTCCAAGGCGGTAAGTTACAAAATCCGCACCGAACTTTAATCCAGGTCTCGGAATGTATCCTTTTTCCCTTAAATCTTTATAAATTGTGTACTTTTCCTCAAATTTATGATGTATATTCTTCGCTAACTTATAAAATTCCTTTGGGCTTAAATCTTTGTTTTCTTTTACATCAAAAATTATAATTTCGTCTTTTTCCAAAAGGTAATATGCCTCTATTAACGATAATTCGCTTGGCTTAGAAAAATATTCTAATCGTGGTTTATTAATTCCAAGTGGGGAACCAAAAAAACCTTTCTTTACATATAAATAAGAAGCGTATAAAGGATTAAATACAATAACTCTATTATTGATGAACTTGGTTGGAATTCTTTCTGGTATTTCAACCTCATCAAGATTTATTTGATTATCCTTTACTTGATTCATCATAAAAGATTATTAAAGATAACTTAATAATTCTTACAATTTCTTATCGGTTAGATTAAATTAATTAAGCTTTAAAAATAATAAATTTAATATTGAAACATTAATGATTGGTGATTGGTAAAATGGTCCTTAGAAGAGCAACTCATGCCGGCAGTTGGTATCCTGGGTCCAAGAAAGGCTTACAAGAAGCAATACGGGGGTATTTTACAGATGAAAAATTTGGTCCCGGTGAAGAACCTTTAACATTGAATAAGGATGAGAGAACTATTATAGGGGGGGTTTCTCCACATGCAGGTATGACATATTCAGGGCCTTGTGCCGCTTTCACATACCTAAATTTATTTAAGGAGAGAATTCCTGATACGGTGATAGTTTTAGGTACAGATCATATTGGGTATCATAAAATAGCATTAATGAGAGAAGGAGAATGGGAAACTCCATTAGGAAATTTGGAGATAGATGAAGAATTATCAAAACAGATATTAAATAATAGTAAGATAATTGAAGCAGATAATTCTCTTTTTACAAGTCTCACTGCTGAACAAGAACATAACATAGAAATTCAATTACCATTCATAAAATATTGTTCTCATGATAAAGAAGTAAAAATTGTTCCAATTAAAATAGCTGGTACTAGAGAATTTAAAACAATGAATGCAATCGCTACTGATATAGCCAATGCAATAAATTCAATTAAGAAAGATATTGTTATTGTAGCGTCTTCAGATATGTCCCATAAGCAAGTAATGGATTCAAGCCAATTAAAAATATTTAAAGAGATTGATTTTGCTGCGATTGAAGAATTCAAAAAATTAAATCCTGAAAAAACTCTTAAAGCTGCTTTAAAAACCTCTATATGTGGTCCACAGACGATTACTACTATGATGTTAATTTGTCAAAATCTAGGTGCGACGAAAGGTGAAATGATGCAATATTATACAAGTTCTGAAAGAACTGGAAGCATTGGCGGGTATTGTGTAGGATATTTTTCGGGAATCATATTGAAATAATAATAATTTATAGATTAGAAATAAAAATAATAGAATAAACTTAAGAAAAATGCCAGAAGATAAGGAAAAAGTTGAAGATTTTATTAGTATATGGCGTAAGAAGATGATGACCGAATCTAACAAATCAAGTGCAATTGGGGAAACCTTAAAACGAATTCAAGAAGTTGAACAAGAAAATGAACAACTAAGAAACAAAATTCAGGCAAATATAGATTTAATTACTAAAACAGAAGAAGTTGTAAGTAATACCATTGATGAAAATGAGAGATTAAAAGAAGAGCTAAGAAAATCAGGATCAATTGGGGGAGGAGATGTTAATGCTATCCAGCAGGAAAATCTCGATCTGACTAATCAAGTTAAAAATTTAACCATGAGTTTAACAGAAAGAGATAATGTATTAAGTTTAAAAGATAATGAAATAGCTGAATTAAAAGTTGAATTAAATGAAGCAACAACAGCTGTACAATTTATGGCTGATACAGCTTCTGAAGATACTCCTGATGTATCTAAAGCTTTAATTGAAGATTTACAATCAGAATTGTCAAAGAAAAAAAATCAAGTTTCTGAATTGGAACAAAAGATTGCAGAACTAAATAAAGAAATATCTAATCTAAATGAACAGTTAATTGAAAAGGAGAAAAAATCACCAGTTGATTACGTTATACCCGTTGATACATCCAAATCAACTATTATAAAGCCACAACCCGCTCAAACTTCTTCAGCCACATTAGAAATTCTATGTCAAGACCTTCAAGCAGATTTAAATAAGTATAAAAAAATTGTTGAGAAATTAAATCAAGATAAATCTGAACTCCAACAAAATATTGAAAAAGGAGGCTTCAAACTTGAACCGGGAGAGATAAAGGAGTTAAAAAAAGAAAATGAAGATTTAAAAACCGAGCTTTCTCAAGTACAAGAAATTCTTAAAGAGAAATCAAAAACAACTGCTGAAACTCTATCTCTTGTAGAATCTGAGAGATTAATTGAAGATCTCCAAACACAATTAGAACTAAAAGATCAGATAATAACAGAATTAAAATCATCAAGCCAAAGCCAACCTCAAATTATTACACCACAAGGCCCAATGTCTAGTTTAGTAGAAGATTTGCAGAAAACAATAAATAAATTAAAAATAACGATACAAGAAAAGAATAAAATTATTGAAGAATTAAAATCATCATAGATGAGTAATCAAAATAAACCCAACACTTCCATTTTTTTTGCTGGACATTTTGCTGTAGATAATATTATTAGATTTAACCGCCTAAGCAAACATACCTTGGGAGGGAGTACCTCCTACTGCTCTTTAGCCCTAAGAACCTATACTCAAGATGCAAAAATAAGTATTATTTCTCATATAGGTAAAAAAAATTTTAACAACTCTTTGTTGGATGTTGTAAAGAATAAAAATATTGATTTAAGAGGGATAAAATATTCTAACGTAGAAAATACTAATTTTATTTTAGACTATTTCGATCATACTAGAACCCTAACTCTCAAATCAAGAAGTCCAAATCTTGAATTTAAAGATATTCCACAAGAATATCTAAATAATCCCCCGGATGTTATTGTTTTAGTTCCGTTATGCAATGAGATCTCATTTGAGTATATTATGCAAATATCAAAAAAATTTCCAAATGTATATATGGGAATTGATTTGCAGGGATTTATCAGAAATATTGATGAAAATGGAAAAGTTTCCTATATTTATAATAAACAAATTATTTCAAATCTCAATAAAATAATAGATTCGATTGGAGATAGATTAATTCTCAAAGGATCAGAAGAAGAAATGAAACTATTGGCAAATGAATACAATGATCTTCAAAAGGTAATGAATTACTTTGGCGATTATGATACAAATGGAATATTCATTATAACATTAGGAGAAAAGGGCTCAATGATTTATAAGAAAGGAAATCTAATGTTGAAAATCCCAGCTTTTAAACCGAAAAAGGTAATTGACGAAACTGGTGCAGGAGATGTCTATTTTTCGATATTTTTATATGAATTTTCCCACTCTGATAAATCATGGGATTCAATTAAAAAATTAGCATTTTTAGCATCTGCAGCTGCTTCCTTTCTAGTAGAAAAAAAGGGACCTTCAGGATTTGTTATAAAAAAGAAAGTATTAAAAAGAATAAGAAGAAAAGATTATATCAAATAGAATAGGTGGATTTTCATACATATCAACTTGCATTTTGGTATTGGAATAATTATTGCTTCTATCTCTAAATATTTATTTGACCTTAACTTTCTGGAATTTTTCCTAATAGCATTATTCGCATTTGTGTGTGATTTTGACATCTTTTTATCAAAGTATGCATTGGATAACAACCATAGAATGTTGATTACTCATTCAATTATCCCTGCAATAAGTATCACTATTTTAGGATTAATCTTTAATTTGACTGTTTTGATAATTAGTGGTTTTAGTTACTCAATTCATATTATCATTGACACTTTTGATTGGGGTACTAACTTCTTTTATTTTCAAAAAAAACAAGTAGGTCTTAAATTATTAATTACAAAAGAAGAGTTTAACAATATTTCTAAATATATATCTCAATTTAAGAGACCAGAATCTTTTTTTGATAAAAAATATTATGGTAATATTGCTTGTATAACAACAGAAGTACTGATTTTCATTCTAATGATATTATTCATTACACTTTTTGCGTTAAAGTACTTCTTAATTATTACAATTTATTTCATCTTTCTTGCGTTCCATCTGCAACGTCATTTCAATTTGAAAAAAATTGAATCAAACTAAGTGGAAATATATTAAATTCTTCTCTATATAATAAAAAATAAGCATTAATTTTTTCTATTGCAATCAATTCATTTCTAGCTAAATGTAGGTGATTAATATTTCAAATGATATTAAAACAAAAGTTGGGATTAAATTGGATGAATCTGAATCTCAGATGATATTTAAATGCGATTTAGGGAATTTGAAGGTTAAGGATTGTTATATTGATGAAGAACATCGCGAAGAAGTTGACATGCTTGGTCCTAATCCCTCACGACTACTAGCTTTAGGTGTTTTAGGATGCTTAAGTGCAAGCTTTATCTTTTGCATAAAAAAGAGGAAATTTAAAGTGGATGATTTTACAGCTGAAGCGGAGGTTGTCATCACTCGAAATGAGAAAGGTTTTTGGAGAATTAAAAAGATTGATGTTAATATACTGCCAAAAATAACAGATCCTGACACCCTCAAAAGAGCAAAACAATGCTTAAAATCTGCAAAAGATGGTGTAAGTTTTTTCGAACAATATTGTATTGTTACACAATCTGTGCGCTCTGGAATTGAAGTAAATGTAAATCTTGATCTGTAATTATAATTTATTTTTAGAAAAAAAAATTCATAGAAACGATGATTTTATATGTCAAACGTGTTAAAGACTAAAGTTGGTTTAAAACAAGAAGAAGAAATGATTTTTAAATGTGATCTTGGAAGCCTTAAAATGGATAATCTATATATTGATGAAACAAACAAAAAAAGTACGAAAAAAATAGGACCTTCCCCTACTAAATTATTAGCATTATCTGTTCTAGGTTGTTTAGCTGCAAGTTTTTCATTTTGTCTTCAAAAGAAAGATTTTTCATTATCGGGATTAGAAGGAAAAGCTGAAGTTACAATCGCTAGAAATGACAAAGGATTCTGGAGAGTTAAGAAGATTGATGTAGAAATGAACCCTAAAATTGATACTTCTGAAATGCGTAAAAGAGCAGATAAATGTAGAAAATTTTTCGAGCAATATTGTATTATTTCAGAATCTTTAAGAACTGGATTCGAAGTGAATGTCAATCTAAATTATTGATTCTATATTATAATTGAAATCCCCGAGAAGTAGTAAAACCTCTCGTTTTTAATCTCTTATACCTTCTTCAGTAATAGTAAAAACAGTATCGCTCTCAGGTATATTTGGAGCATCAACAACCTTTGCAATTCGTTGTTCTCCTTTCCCTTTTCTTAAAAACACGCGAATTGTTGCCCCATGAGCTACAATATGGCCGCCTGTATGTATTATGGGATTTCCATAAAAAACATCTGGTCTAGCAGATACTTGATTAGTAAAAAGTACAGCTAACTCATCATATACCTCAGATAATCTTAAAAGATCATGTAGATGAGTATTTAAAATCTGTTGACGTGATGCTAAAGTCCCTCTTCCTACATATTCACTTCGAAAGTGCCCTATCAAGGAATCTACAATGATTAATTTGATGTTTTTTTCTTCGATTATCCTAGAAGCTTCTTTAATCAATAAGATTTGATGATCACTATTATAGGCTCTTCCAATAGTAATGTTCTTTAATATTTCATTATAGTCTAAATCTAAAGCAGTTGACATCTGTATTATTCTTTCGGGTCTGAAAGTGCCTTCAGTATCCACGTATAAGGCGTTTCCTTCAAGACCTCCTCTTTCATATTGTAGTTGTACATTTACACAAAGTTGATGAGCTAATTGAGTTTTTCCAGTGCGATATTCACCAAAAAGCTCAGTTAAAGCTCCTGGCTCAATACCCCCTCCTAACAGTTCATCAAAATTTTGACTTCCTGTGGTTAGTCTGTTTAATAATTTACGTTTTTCCCAAATGAGATCTGCTGATTTAAATCCCATTTTTTCTACATCTTGAGCTGTTTTAACTAATTTTTCGGCTGTTTTTATACCTAAACCCACTTCATCAGTTAATTTAGTTAAGGGATACATCGCAAGTGTTCTAACTGATAAGATCCCTGAATCTTTTAACTTTTTTAGAGTTGCATCCCCAACTCCTGGCAGATCTTTTAAACTATAAGAAGATTTTGATAAAGATTCTTTATCCTGACTATCCTTATCTATACTACCTTTTTTTTTTGCCATTATTGAATATAAAGAATTATTACTATTTGAATTCCTCATAAAGTATTATTATATTCTGAAATAAATATAAAAAATAATAATAAAAAATTAAGAGAAAAATTAAGGGATTGAATTTCTTATTTGGTTTCCCGGCCACTCTTCGTGATAAGAAGAAGTATAATAAAAAGAATCACTGAAAATAGAAATGTCAATAAACCTACAGGGGTGTCAGTACCCCCAATCCATACAAAATCTAAATAGAGGAAAGGTAAGATAAATACAGCAACAAGCACGAATAATATTGGTAGTGGTGCCTCTTCATCTTTAATATCAAGGATTAACGGTACAATAATTAGGATTATCATTAATGTAGCTACAATTTGGAACCCTAATACAACACCCTCTCTAAAAATTGCTGAATGAACATTTGGTAACCAAAAATATCCAACCTTTTCAGTGAAATCTTTCAAATCAGAATTGATGTCTGGTAAAATTGCACTGGCAATTAGTTGAAAAAGGATCCCTAGAGTAAGATATAATAGAATCTCATTAATTTCTTTATCCCTTTTTAGATAAACTGCAATAGTATCACGCAATAAAGTAACAATCCATAAAGCAAAAAGAATTATATATGCGAAGAGAACATCGTATCCTAACCCCCAATAGATATTTACAGGAAAGATCGCAACAACATAAGCTAAATAGGAAGCCTTCTCATTCCTACCGAATAAATCAAATAAAAGAAAAACTGCAAATATGATAAAAAAAGTTACCAAAACTACATAAACACTAATATCAACTGCCATGATTTTATCATTTTTTTTTTGATCTTAAGTTATTATTATATTATTATATAATTAGTTCTATTTTTTTTAAATTTTTAATTCTATTGTAGGAAAATTATCAGAAAAATCAATGAATAAATTGAATTAGCTCCATATTAAATTCTCAATTAATAATTAGAGTTTTGAAATTATCTTTTCTAACTTGTTTATCATTTTCTGTGCTTCATTTTTATCTTCAGATTCAGCAGATAAAAGTATCGCATTCCTATGTAATGCTACTTTAATCAAAGCATAACCATTATTATCTATAATTTTTAATTCATTTATTATATCATGGTATCTATACCCATTTTCATCCGCCATTTCTCTAAGTCGATTATGAATATTATCGATTAATTCCGGGGTTACTGCTATGGTCTTATTTATTTTTGTTCCTTTTGGAAATCCTCTTGTTAGTGAGCTTAGAAGGTCATCTTGAGCAGTCATTATTTCGAGAATCTTAAGTAGAATGAAGTTACCATCGCTGATTGGAGCAAATTCTGTGAAATAGAATTTTAATGTATCAGCAGCGGCAAAACAAGCCCTTTCTTCTCTAATTTGTCTAGAAATTTCTCCCGGATAGTTCTCAACTTGCTTAATTGGAAATCCGCTATCTTCAATAAATTTTTTCACCACAGGTGGGATTGAGGGGGTTGTTATAATTGTGTTTGCTTTAGAATTCTGTATTCGTTTATCAAATGTCACAAATAACATTAGTAAATCTTCAAAACTAATTTCCAAACCATTCTCATCAACAACTAATATTCTTGAACCATCAACATCAAAACATACACCAAGATGACTATTGGAAGCTTTGACAATATCCGCAGTGTTCCTAATGGTATTGATACTTGGTACTGGGCTTGAAGATCTTTCACGATAATGGGTATTCAGGGCAATCACTTCAACCCCAATATCATTTATTAAAAGAGGTGTAATCTTACCTGTAGGACCATATGAACAGTCTACAACAATTTTTAAATTTTCTTTCTTTATTTTTTTTTTATCTACAAATTGCTGTAAAGATTTAATATATATGTCACTTGTTTGAGGAATTGCAGTTATTTGCCCTATTTCGTTCGGATCAACCCTTCTTACGTTTTTTGGATAGGTATTATAAGAATCAATTATCCGTTGGATTTCACTTTGCGAAAGCTCAATTCCTCCAGCATCTAAAAACCTAATGCCAACATCTTCGCTATATAAATGGCCTCCTGAAAAATATACTCCTCCGCTTGCTCCAAATCGTCTAATTGTAAATTGTAGTATAGGAAAAGTACAATCTGATAAGTTTAGAAGGTTTATTCCAGTAGACATCAAACCCGAAGTATATGCTCTTTTCAACATTATACTATCATTATGATAATCTCTCCCCATAACAATTGATTCATTTTGATTATTTATGCTACCATGAATAGACCCTATTGAGCTTGATATTTCTGGTGTGAAAATATAATTTGCTCTACCTATAATTCTCCCGTTCTTATTAAATTCGCTGAGATTCTTTATTTGATTCTGCTCCATTTATAACTACTTTTTTAAAGTTACGATTAATTTTCGATTGGAGATTGTATATTATACCTAACTTGCCTAGAATATATAACTTTACCGATTTTTAAAAATTATCGTTTTCTTTTTAGAATTTAGTATATAAGATACAAAAAATTATATACAAACAACAGATTCTCTTGAATTAAATTAAAACTAGGAAAAACAAGAAATTATGACTGAAATTTTAGGCTCCTTCTGTCTAGTTTTGCATTCGCATCTCCCGTGGGTTATAGGACATGGTGTATGGCCTCATGGAATGGATTGGGTTAATGAAGCGGCTGCAGAAACATATATCCCCCTTTTAATAGAATTAAATAAACTTATAGATGACGGATATCATCCAAAACTTACTATTGGTATCACACCCGTATTATGTGAAATGCTTCGTAATCCTAGATTTATAGATGGATTTCAAGGTTATCTAGAGGAAAAATATAATGCCGCCTTAAATGATTATGACGATTTTACAGAAAATAAATATATTGATGGAAGAATCAAATTAACAAAGTGGTGGCAGGAGTTCTATGACCGAATCAGAGACAATTTCTTAAATAGATACAATAAAGATATTTTGGGCGCATATAAAAAACTGCAAGATATGGGACTTGTTGATATCATCACCTGCGGGGCAACTCATGGATACGCTCCATTACTTTCTAAAGATACATCAATTGATGCCCAATTTAAAACAGCAGTTGATAATTACAAACGTCATTTTGGGAGAGCTCCTACGGGTGCATGGTTACCTGAATGTGCCTATCGTCCAGGTTACCGATGGAAAAACCCTATAACAGGTGAAGAATATAATCGTCCTGGTGTGGAATATTTTCTTGCTAAAAATGGCTTGAAATACTTCTTTATAGATACTGCTTTACTGCTAGGTGGTAAATCACAGGGAGTTTATGCTGCTCGATTTCCTTTACTTGCTGAACTCTGGAAGCAATTTGAATCCCAATATGAAGAAATCCCAACTTCTTTTGAAAAATCTCAATATGAACCATATTTAGTGGCTACTGATCCCAGCACTCCTGGACCTGTTGGGTTTTTTACAAGAGATGAAAAAACAGGAATTGTGGTATGGAGTGGAGAACACGGATATCCTGGTTGCGCAGAGTACTTGGACTTCCATAAGAAGCATTTTCCTGGAGGGATGAAATACTGGAAAGTTACCAGCCCAAAGCTCGATCTGGGCAAGAAGATGCTATATTGGCCTGATGATGTTCCAAAAAAACTAGATGAGAATGCCAGTCATTATGTGAACTTAGTTAAAGATATTTTAAATGATTATAAAAATAAAAATGGAAAACCTGGTATCGTTGTTGCTCCTTATGATGCTGAACTCTTCGGACACTGGTGGTTTGAGGGAAATTGGTGGATTGCTCGCGTTCTTCGATGGATAGAAGATGACCCAGAAATTGACTTGACAAATACAAGAATTTATTTAGAAAATAATCCCCCAAATAAAGTTGTGAGTTTGATTGAAGGGTCATGGGGTCAAGCCTCTTCTCACTGGGTCTGGCTTAACGAGTGGACATCGTTTTCATGGCGTCTTATCTATGAATGTGAAGCTAAGAGCGAAGAAATTATCGCAAAATACAAGGACTCGCACGATCCTAACCTCATAAAGATTTTAAAACAAATGGCACGCGAGCTACTACTCTTGCAGAGCTCTGATTGGCAATTTTTAATCACCACATGGTCAGCACGAGACTATGCGGAAAACAGAATAGCCCTACACTATGAAAACTTCAATCGATTATACGACATGGCCTCAAGGTATGGCGCGGGACAAAATATAGATGAAGGGGAGTGGCACTTCCTTGGTTCTACCGAAGCAAATGATGATTTATTTGCAGCTCTAGACCTCGAGCCGTTTGCAAAAAAATCCTAAGAATTCTCATATTTTAAGATATCAAGGTTCCTTTTTTCTGAAATAGTCTATGTTGATCTCTTGAAAACATGAGTCAATCGACTCAATTTCTTCTAACTCTCTTAATGTGATTCTATTCTTATCATCAAAAACTTTTGCAGCCCATATCAACTTAAGAAATCTTTGGTGATGATGGTGAAATCTCTGATTAGCATACTCTTTTGCTTGTTCAGTATAAAGAAGAAATGGCCAATCGCTACCTTCCATTAGTAGTAATTCTCTAGCAATCTGGTTAAATATTCTTTTTTTCCAATCGTTTGGATTCGGATTAATGTCCAAAACGTCTTCAAATTCTTTAATTGAGCCTCTTATATATGGCCATATCCAGCCATGTTCTGGATTTTTCCACACTTCGAAATGCCCCCCCATTCCCCAGCTACTTTCCTTCATTTTAATTATCGAAAATTTGTCTTTATATCGAGATTCGTAATCTGAAATAGAAGTCATTTCCACTCTTTCATTAAAATTAATCAATTCAATAACTCTACTCAACCAATCAATACCCTCCGCGAACCAATGACCGAACAATTCAAAATCAAATGGGGAAATTACTATTCCTTTTTCATCATACTTCTCTGAAAAGGCTTGAACCTCCGTTTCTAAAAGATTCACAAAATGGTTTGCTTGAGATTCAACTACTTCTTTTGCCTTAACAATATTATAGAGTTGCTTATTATTTCCTTCAATGTTTTTACCAGTAATCCTCCAATAATGCAAACCAGATTCAAAATCTTTTATATGAAATTCTCTATAATATTCATTACCAGGATATCCAATTGTAGCATCCCAAATTTGTCTACTTGTGCTTTTGTTTCGTCCGAAAACTGAAACACCAGTTTCTAAATTATAACCAAAATTTGTAGTTAAGCCCAAATCATTTTTTTGTTCAATAATTTCTGCATCAAGGATTCCATGGGAATCCACAAAAAAATATTCTATGCCAGAATTATTTAACCAGTAATCAATACTCTCTCTAAATTTACCTTTTTTGTATTCCTTGGGCCTATAAGCGCATTCGGGAAGCCAAATGCCTTTAGGTTCACTACTAAAATGTTTTTTATGAGTATCTACAGCTAATTGAATTTGAGAAAATATTCCGGAATCACTTTCAAAAAGTGGTAAAAAGCCGTGTGTTGCTCCGCATGTTATTAATTCAATCATTCCTTCATCTTGGAGCCATTTGAAGCTTCCTAAAATATCTGAATAGAAATTGTGATAAAAGGTATCTAATACGTATTCAAAATTTCTTAAATGAGACTCTGCAATTGCTCTTCTTTGTGGATGGTTTTCAAACCGTTTAATATCTTTTTGTGCTCGTGAAATTAGATTTTCCATATATTCTGAAAATTGTTGTTTCATATACTCATCTGCTAATGGGTCAGCCAATATTGGAGTTATATTTATAGTTATAGCTGTTTTTATTCCTTTTTCTTTAAGATCTCTCAAAACATTCAATAAAGGGATATAAGTCTCATTCATAGCTTCAAATAGCCATTCTTCTCCTGCAGGCCATCTTCCCGATTTTTTACACCATGGAATATGCCCATGCAGAATTAATCCAAAATATCCAAGAGTCATGATTAAGAGATAGTTGTTATTAGAACTTATATTGTACTTTTTCATTTATATTTGTAGTGTACTATTTTCGAGTTTTTAAAATTAATAGTTTATATTATTTATTTATAACGACGGAATTAATTTCGCAAAACTACAGCGAGTCTTGATTTCTAACGATGGTAATTTAAATCTTCTTATTAATTTTATGAGTGAATATTATTTCTTATTTTTTTCTAAATCTTTCCAATTCCACCATTTTAGTAATTCCGAATCGTGAATATCGTTTGAAGCACAATAAACAGCACATATATAGACATATAACACACATTTGTCAATCATTTCTCCTTTAAACGCACAAACTTTTTCATAAAGATTTTCGGAGTTTTTATCTTTTAATTCTTCTATAGAAGTAATGACAACATTCCATAGACCATTTGCTATAACTTTACTCCCCCTGGAATCTTCACTAATTCTTTTATACAATTGGACTTATTCCTCCTATTATTCCCATTCATGAAAATTACTTATTTTTTACTTATTATATTCTTTATATCAGTTCTTGACTAAATAATAATAAAATAAGTAAAAGAAAAAAAAAATTTAACACCTAAAAGGTGTTAACGTTAATTTGTTGAATTTTTGATTTATTATCTGGATTCACGATCAATTTGGCGTTTTTTGGTAAAAATTAAGCAAATTACGCTAAATCCAATGAATAACAAGAAAGTATTACCAAATGGAATTGCTCCTCCAGGGATTGAATTAATAGTTACCGTAACTGTGTTCGAGATAGAATTTCCACTTTCGTCTGTAAAAGTTATGTTATATGTATAAACACCAGGAGTAAAGCCATCGGGGATATTATATACGACCGGCGTATTATCAGTCCAAGGTGTTGATGTTACTACTATACCCGTTCCTATCAGTTCGATCGTGTAAGTGTCTGGATTTGCATCAGTTGCCGTCCACGAAATGCTCTGCCCGGTATATCCATATTCCATAGTGAAATCGCTCGGAGCGTTTGATATTATCGGGTCTTCCATATCAACTCTCTTTCGGATTTGAATAACCGCCAAACTCGAACTATCCGCCACGTAGGCGTAATCTCCGCTCCCGTA
>JAHQWI010000180.1 GCA_029856085.1 Promethearchaeia archaeon
GAGTTCTACGTTCATTTGATAAAATACTTGAAGCATAAATTGCAGCTGCACATACTCCTGTAGGACCTCTTCCTGAAGTTAATCCTCGTCTTTCTGCCATTCTAATAATCGCTTTTGCCATTTTTTGACAGCTAGATGTTAGTTTTAACTCTGAAATGAATCTAGTAAGAAAATCGATTGGTTTAGTTGGGTTTAAGTTTAACTCTAGTTCATTCGAAATAAATCGAAAAGATCTGCTGATCTCTTTTTTATCTACACGAGCTACTTCAGCAATCTCGTTTAATGTACGTGGCACTTTAAACATTCTACATGCTGCATATAAACTAGCAGCGGCTACCCCTTCAATGCTTCTACCACGAATAAGATGAGCCTCAACAGCATCACGGTAAATTTTTGCAGCACCTTCTCTCAAATTTCTTTGAAGCTCTAAATTTGAAGCCATTCTATCAAGTTCACTTAGTGCAAATGTAAGGTTTCTCTCAGTAGCATCAGAAACTCTGATACGACTTTGCCACTTTCGAAGTCTATATATTTGACCTCTCAATTTAGCAGGTATTTCCTTACCAAAAATATCTCTATTTCTCCAGTCTATCATAGTACTAAGACCCTTATCATGTATCATATATGTCATAGGTGCACCAGTTCTAGTTCTCTTCTTTTTTTGATCTGCATCAAAAGCCCTCCATTCTGGACCTCTATCAATATGATTCTCAGAATGTACTAAACCGCATTCTTCACAAACTAATAAACCTCTATTTTCATCAACGAATATAGTGTTCCCGCATTCTGTACACAGATTAGTCTGTATACTCAAAACTTCATCGGATTCTTGTTTTAATCCTCTCCAACTTGAAATAGATTACACCTTCTTTCGTTTGTTTTAAAAGACTTTTAGAACTAGGTTAGTTTAGTATAAACCTTTACATTGTGGTCAAATAGTTGGTTAGGCAAGGCTTTGATTGAAATGAAAGGTACGTTAATTGGACCAAATATATCCTTAATATAACCAATTTTTTCATATTTTTCATTATAAACTGGTTGTTTGAGTATTTTTTCAAAGTTACTATTCCACTGTTTTGCTCTAAAGATTTGATGTTTTTTAGATTTTCCAATATAGAATAGATTTAATTTAACCCAGTTTTTTTTCAAGAGATTCCCTTACTTTGGGGTTGAAAATTAAAATAAAAGATGGTAGGTAATATTTAAACATAATGGTTTTTCTTACAAAAATGGCAATTAAGACATAAATGAATTCAATAGTCTTCTCAAATCAAAATAAACTCAAATTAGAATGAATTTTTTAAACAAACCTTAAATTAATCTTGCTGAATTCAAAAAGAATGGTGTAAAATCTTAATATCTAGCTTTCTACAAACATTAATATAATTCAATGAAATAGTTTTTCAAATGGATATTGTCTTTTACACTCACATTCAAATTCTGATTGATCTAAAGTAGTTAAATCTTGAGAAAGTACAAAATTTCTAAGCGTTTTTTTAGCAGAGGCCTCACATTCCCTTTTTAAGCAGTTATGGATACCCCTTTTAGTCCCTGCTCCCGATGGATCTGATACTATTCGTACATACTTTAAATCATCTTGATTTACAGATTTTTTTAAGACTTTAAAGAGTGAATAGTACCAAGGAGGTCTATATCTGTTTTGTAGATATAGATATTCTAATAGAGTTCCTTTTTGAATATTTACTGGATTAATTGATATTGTGTTTACTTTTAAATTTATTAAATTAGTAATAGAGTTAATGCAATCATCAATTGCTCCTTGTTCATTGAGAAATGGTGGTTTCAATAATAAATAGATCTTCACACCGATATCATTTTCTTTACACATGTTCAATACAGTTTTAAAATCATTAAATAACATTCCTTTATTGATATAATAATTCCTGATATAATCGTTTACAGTTTCAAGCCCTATTGCGATCTCTATATGTTTTTTTTTAAGATTCTCTTTTAACTCTTTAAGTTTTTCAATATTTATATATTCTAATCGACTTTCTATTACGAATTCCTTTATATTTTTAATATTTGCAACTTTTTCATAAATATGCATTCTAACTTTATCAGATATCTCATTATCATCGAAGAAACTTCCAGAATTGAATATTTTTAAGATATAATTCTCTTCATCATCTGTTATATCTTTAATTTTGTTGTTAAATGCATAATCAAATTGTTTTATGATTTGGTCTTGATCAAAATCTTCAATAGTCGCATCTTGTATATATCCACACATGGTACATCCACCAGATTCGCCTAATGACCAACTGCAACCTTTTGTCCTTAGAATAATGGTGAATTCCTTTCCTATTTCATTGACTAACCTATCTTTTTTTATCCAAAAACTAATAGGTCGTTCTAATTGGAACGAACTCAAGTTTTTCCTTCTTTTTAAAGCCTTTTGCCTCATAGACTTTATTCTCCCTAAAAACCATAAATCATGTTCAATAGGATTGCTAACTTTTTTCATAGATTTCAACTATTCTTCCAGTTTTAGAATTTTTAATAAAATTTGTTCCAACTATTAGTTTTCCAACACCTATTATATTGCTTTTTTCTTTATTAATGATAACAACATGATTATTAGGGATTAAATTTATGCTATAATCTAAAACACCGATTCGAAATAAGGTATTTCCTCGAATGCTTTGTCCATCAAAAACTATTATATTTGAATCTATGGAAAACGGTTTTTGAGCTAATTTCTTCGACCCTGTAATGGTTAAACCTATTTGACCTGTTGTGTCTTTATAAGTTCCCAATTTTTCCTTTGTCTTAAAATCTACTAAATCAATTTGAGAATTAGATTTAATTTTTCTTATTACTAAATCGTTAGTAATTATCTTCTTTCCCGATCCTATACCAAATTGATAATCTAATATTTTTATAAATTTTCGTATCCAAGTTTTTAATAAATAATCACTTTTAGATAGAATTCTTTTTGGTTTAAAGTCATTCTTGTGCTGTTGTATTAATTTTTCAAGCGACTCAAGAGCTTCTTTTGAAGTAGCTTGACCTTTAATATCTGAGAAAAAAAAGGTATGAGGTAATTTGGATTCGAGGTTTTTGATAATTTCAAAATACTCTCCTTCAAGATGACAAATAATAGGAATTGATTTATTATATTTTTTCAAAAGTTTTGTAAGCATATTTGAAGTGATTTCTTTTTCTTCATTGTCCCATTCTCCAGTAACAGAAATATCATATGACTTCACAGGATAAATATTTTCCAACTGTCTAGGAATTGCTCCAAGAGGCGAAGTTATAATTATTTCTTGAAAATTGGGAAATTCTGGAAATTTTCTAATTGCTTTGTAAAATAATTTATGCGATTTAGAGCTAGAATAAGGTTTTTTCGCAGAGCATGGAATTAAAACGATTAAAGTAGTCCATGCTTCTGGTTCAAAAGTTTCTATAGTTCTCCCCCTAAATTCTCTAAAATCAGGTCGATCATATGATGTAGGACCCAAACATTTAATTTTTTTGTCTTTTTGAGTAATTGGAGTCTCGTATCTAATAAGATTAAAATATTCTCTATCTAAGATTTTTAATGTTGAAATTATTGTCGTATCGTCAAGAGATGACTTTTCAACAAACGCACGATAATCCTCATGTTGAAGATACTGTTTTATTTTCATCATATAATTATTTGCCGATATCAAATTATGTAAGCTAAGTAAGTCTATTTTCTCTGATGAATGTTTTACTCCATATAATTCTTTTAAATTTCCTTTACAAGCAACACAAGAACAAGGTAAATATTTAACTTTGTAGATTGGGAGTAAATGTTCTATTGTATCATAGAAATTTTCTGCGGATAAATATAATAAATATGTGGAATCAATTAAATCTACACCTAGATAAACCAGAATAGGGTAAAATTTAGGAAGGATCCGACCAGAAGCCATTATAACAAGATTATTATCTAAATTACTTTTTAATTTTATTACCGTACCAATAATTTTCCTAAAATTACCAAAATTATTAAAAATTTCAATGAGGTTTAGAACTTTAATATTTTCATTTCCCTCAATTACAGGAAAATACAAATCAATTAATTCTGAATAATTGAAAAGTCTTATTGACAACCCAAAGTTAATATTTGGATATTTTTCCAATATTCTAACAGCATTATTTAGGTAATTTTTAATCTCTCTCTCTGAAAAATTTCTACCAATAGTAGTGGTAGGGATATTGAATGGAATAATTGATAAGATATTATCTTTTGTGAAAATTTCTAAATTCCTTTGCAAAATGCTTTCAAACTTTTCTATAGTCCCTGGATGCGAAAAAATAAATCCCGTATCTTTAAATTTTTCTCGAAGGAACCCTATTTTCAAGAATATCTCTTTGGAAATAATGAATAGCTTATGATCTTCAAATTCCTGTATAAAACTAAACTGTTTCATTAAAACATTTTTAATTGGAATAGTAACATTTGGAGTTCTTATAAAGAGCTTCTTTTCTTTAGATAAACTCATCCGTCCTATTCTTGAAAAACCAATTCTATTTTCTAATAATTCAAAAAAATTGCTCATTCTTTTCAATAAGAAGGATTAATTTGTAGAATTAAATTTATTCACTTTAAGTTCTCTAATAACCCAAAATTATTAAGAATTTAGTAAATACTAATTTGTAGAAAATCTTAAAAAAATCATAGTCTTATCTCGATTTTTCTACGAAATTATGAAATTTGTATAGGATATTAACTCATCTAACACAAAATTCGTATAAGTATCTTCTATTTCTTCCGAAATATATAGATCCCTAATAAAATTCGCATAATCTTCAATCTCTTTTACTCTAACTATAGTAAATAGTCCATATTGTTCACCTATTCGAAATAAATCGGTAATATTTCTATTCATATTCAACCTAAAGGCAAGTTCGTTGTATTTTGACGGATCTTTTGGTTTAATTCGAAGCAGATATTTTCCTTTAAAACCTATTTTTTTTGGATTAAAATTTACAATATAATTTAAAATTACACCTTGTCTTTCGAGCTTTTTAATTCTGTTATGAATAGTTGATTGTGAAATTTCCATTTTAAGTTGTTCTTTAAAGATTTTTCTTATATCATATGTAGATATTGGTTTAATTCCTTGACCATCTCGTAATATGTTCAAAATTGTATAATCAACATCGTCTATGTCAAAGGACATTTCTGACTTCTTCATACTAATTCCATTTGTTTTAAAAACCTTAATAGTTTCAATAATTTGATATTTTTTAAAATATGATTTAGCCATTATTGTATCAATTGTATTTAATATCTGATAATATTCTTCAGGGGATTTAAATATAAATAAGGCAAATAGGGAAAAATCTCCAATTATACCATCCAACATTCTTAGCTGGGAGATTTCAAGCAATTCTTTGAGCAATTCAGGTTCTTTTGGGTTGGTTTTAATTTCAAGCATTACATATTTCAAGTTATTTGGACGAATGTTCGGATTAATGTTTATTGTAAAATTTGTAATTATTTTTTGATCTCTCATAGCATCAAGTCTGTTTTGATATGTTTGTCTAGAAAGTCCTATAGCATGTGAATTTCTTGAAACAATAAATTTGGTTTTTCCACTTAAATTTTTTATAAAGCGTTGGGAATCTACTTGATCATTAATATAATTCATATTAGTACAATTTTGCAAATTTCTTAATCAATATTAATTAAATGTTAGGTTTTACATATAAATATTTGCATTTGACCAAAAATAGCTTTATTAATTAATTAAAATTATTATTCTTATAAATTGAAAAGTGAAATTAAATGACACATTATAAAGTAGCAGATGAAAATTTAGCAGAGAAAGGAAAAGAAGCACTATATATTGCAGAACGTAAAATGCCGGTTACCGCTAAAGTTATTCGTGAAAGATTTCAAAAAGAAAAACCATTAGCTGGCATAATAATCGCTGGTTGTTTACATATAACAAAAGAAACGGGTAATCTTGCTAGAACCCTTAAGGCTGGTGGAGCAGAGGTATATCTCTGTGGTAGTAATCCATTATCAACTCAAGATGATGTAGCAGCAGCATTAGTACAAGAAGGGATCAATGTCTTCGCTTGGCATGGTAATACAGATGAAGAATTCTATTGGTGTATAAGACAGTGCTTAAATGCCAAACCAAATATCTTAATTGATGATGGTGCTGACATGATTGTTACTGCTCATCAGGAATATGAAGATCTAATAAAATTGGGAACCATTATCGCATGTCAAGAAGAAACCACCACAGGTGTTAAAAGATTCAAAGCTATGGAAAAAAAAGGAGTTTTAAAAGTACCTCTATTCCCTGTCAATGATGCTCGATGTAAAAATCATTTTGATAATGAATTAGGCACAGGTCAGGGTATTATCTCCGCAATTTATGGAATGCACGTTCTTTTTGCGGGCAAGAGTGTTGTTATTGCAGGGTATGGTCATTGTAGTAGTGGTATGGCACTTAGAGCACGAGGATTGGGTGCCAATGTTACTGTAACTGAAGTTGATCCAATTAAGGCGCTACAAGCTAAATTTGCTGGATTTAATGTCATGCCAATTGCTAAAGCACTTCCAACCGCAGAAATAATTTTGACCGCTACAGGTTGTAAACATGTTATAGCACCTACTACAGAAATGTTTAACTTACTTAAAGATGGAGTTATTTTGGGTAATTTAGGGCATTTCGATATCGAAATTCCAACAAAAGAACTTTACGAATACGCCCAAGAAATTAAACCCATTAGAAGTAATGTGGAAGAACTTACGTTTCCCGATGGCAAAAAGGTTTATTTATTAGCAAAAGGGCGTCTAGCAAATCTAGTCTTATCAGAGGGGCACCCTAGTGAAGTAATGGATATGTCCTTTGGTTTACAATCATTAATGTCTGAGTATATAATTAAAAACAAGACTAAGTTAGAGCCAGGCATGGTTGACATTCCAATTGACATTGACGACAAGGTTGGATTTCTCAAATTAGAATCAATGGGCGTTGAGATGGATACTTTAACGGAAGAGCAATATAATTACATACACGGATATGCGGAAGGAACATAAATAATAATATAGGAATTAATTTTATTTTCTTATTTTCTTAACTTTTTAGATTCTGGGCTTTAGAATATCATCAGGATTGATGTGTTCCCCATAAACTTCATGAGCTAATTTTTTGAGCCCATTAAAACCAAAAGGTTCTTTTTCAAGCCGATTCGACTCCCATATCTTTAAATTACTAAATTCATTTCTTATTTTTTCAACGTAGTTAAGTTGAATTGATCGAATGTTATTACAAAAATCACATTTTTTAGATTGAGGTGTTATCATATTAATATGAACTCCTTCAAGTTTAATATATTTCTTAGTTAAGTCCCTAGCTCTTTTAATTTCTTCAAAACTTGGTTTTTCTGCAATAGAAACAAGTCTTAATGACCCTACCGTATGAATTAATTCAGTTATTCTTTCTCCTCTCTCTTCAAGCTCTACCAACATCTGAAAAATCTCTTTCCCTAATTCCTTTCTTTTCTCATAGTCATCAAATGGCTTAATTAATGTTCTAAACATTTTAGAAAATTTTCTAACTGCCCCTTTAATAGAATTATAAAAATTTAATGAATACTTTAGTACTACTTTTACTTGGTCTTCGGGAATCTCAAAAAGAGTAATCATATTTGCCGTGGGGGGGAAATCTGCAATTATTATATCAAATTGCATAGATTGTCCACCCTCAGCATCTAAAATTTCTTGAAAAAACATAGCATTTTTCAGTGCAAGTGGGATAGAATCAGCTGTAAATGCTGTATCCATAAATTTCTCTAATTGTGGAATTAACCCCACTATTGGCATTTCTTTCATTAAAGCTTTCATCTTAACTATTAAATTATTTGTATATCTTTTGGCATATATATTGGGGTCAGGTTCGATTGCCCAAAGATTTTCCGATAAAGGTGTTAATTTATTTCCAATTTCAGAATTAAATAAATCCGTAAGATTATGTGCCATATCAAAAGAGATTAGTAATATTTTTTTATCTGGAAGGAGATCTGATAACGTTACAGCAGTGGCGGCGCTTATTGCACTCTTTCCTACGCCTCCTTTCCCCCCAAGAACTATAATTTTCTCCATAACCTAATTAAATAATTTATATAGTTAAAATTTATATTGCAAAAACAAATATGACATAAAAAACTAATCAAAAATTCTAAAAATTGGCAAAAAATATATTGGTTAATTCATTAAATACATTATAATCATCAAAATCAAGATGATTTAAAGTTCAAATTCACAAATAAAAAATATTATATAAATTAAAATTATCCAAGTTATTATTTAACTCTCACAATAGAAATAAGGAATCGATATATAAACTTATCAAAGATTATCATTAACTAAATTAAATAACTAATGGAATAAATCAAACAACCAAATAATAAAAATTATAATCAGTTTAGTAAATCAAAATTGTTGTTCAGACTTATAATAAGATATAAGAAGTAGTATAATAATTCAAGTTTAACAAAAATCATAATATTTTATCAACAGACTAAATATTCAAGCTTTTATTTGGAAATAATTAATTTCATAATGTTTCTAATTAAAAGTGCTAAATTCTACTTCTATTTTATAAGTTCACCCTAAAATTTTGATTTATTGAAAATATTAAATAAATATAAAAAAATAGGATGTGGTTAAGATTACAAATCAAAATGAATTCACAACTAAATATATTATAGAAGTAAAATTTACAATTAAAGGCGTGGTTGAAAAATCAGACATCGTGGGGGCTATCTTTGGACAAACAGAAGGTCTTCTTTTGGATCTAGATTTAAGAGATCTCCAAAAATCTGGCCGAATTGGACGGATTGAAGTAGAAAATAGTTCCAAAGAGGGAATATCAGAAGGGAGTATTAAAATTCCATCCTCTTTAACAAGAAAGGAGACTGCACTATTGGCGGCGACTGTTGAAACTGTATCTCGAGTTGGTCCATGTGAGGCTGAAATTTCTCTTATTGAAATTCGAGATGTTCGCGAAACAAAACGTCAGCAAATTATAGAAAGGGCTGCTGAACTTTTAAAAGAGTGGGATCAAAAATCGTTAGAACAAAGTGAAATTGAAGAAAAGATAGATAAAGATATCAAACTTGGAGAAATCATAGCATGGGGGTCCGATAAACTTCCAGCAGGTCCAGAAGTAGATAACAACCCAGATCTCATTATTGTAGAAGGACGAGCTGATGTTTTAAATTTATTACGAATTGGAATTAAAAATACAATTGCTGTTCAAGGAACTCAAGTACCTAAATCAGTTATAGTTTTAGCAAAAAAGAAAAAAACTGTAACATGTTTTCTTGATGGAGATCGTGGTGGTACTATTATTTTAAATGAATTGATGCAATTATTAAAATTAGATTATGTTGCTAGAGCTCCTGATGGGTACGAGGTTGAAGAATTAACTAGAAAACAAATGATTAAATCACTACAAAACAAGCGACCTGCAAAACAATTAAAAAATAATAAAAAATATTATACACAAGAAAAGAAATATGATAGTAAAGAGGGGTCGCTTCAGAAATATTTGAAAAAAGTAAAAATAAAAGATGAATCAATAATTACAGAAGCAATTAATACTATAAAGACAGGTCATAGTATTGGGATTAATAAAAGTCTTGAGAAGTTATTTGATATGCCTGTTGGTGAAATTTTTGAAAAGATTAAAAACTTTAAAGATACTCAATATTTAATAATTGATGGAATTTTAACAAAAAGACTTCTTTCACTCGCGATAAGTATGAAAATCAAATTTATTGCATGCAAAAATAAGGAAGATGATCTTAATATACCTAATCATATTGATATCTTTTATATATAGTATCTTTTTTATGTTAGATCTGAGCGATAGGTAAAGTTACAGAGAAGATTAGTTGTATAACAAATGATAGAGCACCTAAAATTAAGATACCTATTCCACAAATTTTAAAAACCAGAAAATAATCCTTCCGATTAGGTTTATTAGCTATTTTTAGAATTCTTTTGGCATTTTGAAGGAAAATTGTAAATCTTTCATAAAGACCAGGTTTCTTTTTCTGATCTATTTTTGAATACTTCTCATATTTTGGGTAGCTTGACACATCTAATTAAATTAAGAAAGCTATTTTAATTTATCTACCTAAAACAATATTAATTCATATCTTAATTGATGTCAAGAATACTAGAAATAAATATATCTCTATTAAATGGTTTAAGATCTTTTAAACCTTGACCTACTCCAACGAATAGAATCGGCTTTTTAGTTTCAAACGAAATTGATAACGCTGCGCCACCTTTTGCATCTGCATCAAGTTTAGTTAAGATATTAGCGTCAATTCCAACGTGTCTGTCAAATTCTCTAGCTTGGTATAAAACATCATTTCCCGCAAGGCTGTCTCCTATGAAAATTTTAAGATCTGGATTTGTAACTCTACAGATTTTCTGCATTTCCAGCATTAAGTTTCGGTTTGTTGTCTGCCTTCCAGATGTATCTACTAAAACTACATCTATTTTTTTAGCCTTAGCATGCTCAATTGCATCATAAGCAACTGAAGCAGGATCAGATTTATATCCATGCTTTATAACTTTAATTCCAACATTGTTCATATGTTTAGTTAGTTGTTCAATAGCTCCAGCTCGGAATGTATCTGAAGCAGCTGCGACAGAACTGATGTTACTTTCTTTTAGGAAATTAGCTACTTTAGCAATTGTAGTGGTTTTTCCTGTTCCGTTTATTCCAAAAAAAACAAATACATATGGTAAACTTAACGAGTTTTTAGTTTTAATTTCTTTAATTATGTCAATTTCCTTTTCAGGTGTTAAGATTTCAATCATAACTTCTTTTAATGTATCGAATAGCATTTTTTTAGTTGATGTTAATCGAGTAATTTGTTGACCTTTAAAAGATTCAATAATACTTTTACAGATTTCATCAGCAGTGTCTATTGCAACATCATTACTAATAAGAAGTATTCTTAAATCATTTATAGCTTCATCTATCTTTTTTTCTGTCAAGCTCTTTTTAACAAAAGTAGAAAACACATTTTTTAGCTTTTCAAGCATTTATTTCTCCACAAAAATTAGCATTGTTTAAGGAAATTTAATTATATTGCACAAATAAGATCTATTTTTGAAGATAACCTTTCTGAATGGTTTGAGTAGTTTTTTGTAAATTTATATCTATATTTTGCATTTGAGTTCTTATGAATTGGATTTCCTTATCGTGCTGTTCAATTCTCATATCAAGAAGTTCAATTGCCCCATCTAAATCTTTTTCAATTATAACATCTTGAGTAACTGCTAGTAAAATTTTCTTAGGATCCTTAATAGAGGCTTTAATATTTGCCATTCCTCCAATAGGTATTAAAATTTCATCATTTACTTCTACACCTTCTTTTAGATTGTCAATAGTAATCTTTGTATTCACTATATTTGCTCGAGACACATTAAGAATTTCCAGTTGACCTTGGTACATATCTCGTTGTTCTTTCAATATTCTAAATATTTGTAATTGCTCCTGATAATCTTGAGAAGATTCCAAATTTTATCAAATCCATTTAAATTATTAATTATTCTGATAATTCCCTTATAAGATAATCTTGTGTTTCATCTAAAGTTATTTCTTTAACTTCTTGAATATTAATTTGGCGTCTGTAAATTCCTATAGATGTTATTTGGCTTAGTACTTTTTCAAGAGCATCTTCCTCTTTCAAAGCACGAACTTCTTTACGGAATAAATATTTCTTATGATTTTTATTGTAATTACCAATGATTCTATAAATTTTAATCTCTGACATCGCTATTTAGATCCATTGAATCAAAGCTTTTAAAAAAGGATAATATTTAAGAAAATATTAAATTTTGCTTTTTACAAATACATAGAATTTCTTTACAATTGTAGAACACTCGTAATTCGTATTAATTCTGGGCCAGTGCAGCCAACTCCAAAAATTCCACTCTTATCATTTACAATTGCTCCTGAACTTAAATATGGAACACCACGATTTACTGTTGAAACATCAACCTCATCAACTTTCAAAATAGAAGATATAAAATCAATTTCATCATCGGTGGAGAGAGGATGTACAACACAACCATTATTGTTAACTAATGAAATTGAGCCAGGAAGATAATTGTTAGCAAATTCATAAACAACAGTCTCAACATTCAAAGTATTTTCGATATTTTCTTTATGATCTTTTAAAAATGAACTAATAATAGCACCTTTATCATTACAGAGAATCAAGTTTCCAAATGCATTATCTATGGATTTTAGAACACTAACTTGAGAAGAGTTGGCTCCCTCTTTTAAAAATTCTTTTAATTTTTCTAATTCGTCATCTTTTATAATATGGGGGACTATTATTCCATATTTATTAGAAGCAGTATACACACCTAATAGATCAGAACTATTGATTGTAAGAGGATAAAAAGGTTCAATGAAGGTGTTTCTATACTTCTTAAGTAATGGTTTTAGTAATGTAGGAGGATAAAGGACGTATGAGTTATTAGCAGCGAGATACACTCCAATTAAACTACGTCCAAAAACTTGAGATCTTAAAATTGTCATTCGAAGCTTTGATAAATCGATACGTTTTCTAGTAATTTATAATAAAAAAAGAATACAAACCTTAAAATTAATTATACCATTATGCTAAATATACAACGCAGAGTCCATCTATATTCTTTGTCACCCTGACTTTTAATTTCCTCGGTGGTTTCTGAATTCCACGTTCCCATATTCGTTCATTTACTTCTTGAGAAATTATTAATGATTCGGGTTTAAAATGGCGGGTCATGAACTCTCTTAAATATCGAATTGATTTCTTAGCCCATTTGTTTCTAGGTCCTTTTCTTGCTTTCGCAAGAGGGATAATATAAATTCTCTCATCAATAATTTCTTCTTCAGGGACTTCTTCTTCAGCTTCTTCTATAACCCCAACTTCCTCTTCAAAAATTTCACTTATTTCTTCTTCTTCAGAAATTTCATCTAAGCTAAATTCTTCAATTTCTTCGATATCTTCTTCAATCTCTTCTTCCGATTCTCCTAACTCTTCTTCTAAATCGTCTAAATTAATTTCTTTTTCTTTTTTAGCCATTTTCGTTCAGATTAATTTTTATTAAATTGATATATTTAGTCTCGCTTTAACCTTGTATTCCTCCATGTTCTTCTGGTATATGGGCTAGTTCTAACCTTTCCTCCGGTTCTCTGAATTACCCAATTAGGTACTGACTTATTTTTTTTCATTCTATTCGCTCTACGCAATTTCGATGGTAAATCTTTATTACGAGCCATTTTAAATTCCTTCTGTTATAATTATTTTTTGATTTTAAATTCTTTCTTCCTTTCGAACGTTGATAACTGTTCTAGGAGCTTTTTAAATGCTTTATCTGGTAGAGGTGTTGCTCCTCTTAACTTCCCGCTTTGAAATAATTGAATTAATTGTATTTCTATTTGTTCAGCAAATTGTGGTTTGACAATTCGAATATTTTCTAGCCTTTGTCTTCCTTCGACACTTAAGATTTTTCTCATTAATAAATATTTTTTTTCTTCAAATTCTTGTTGTTGAGCTTCTCCAATTTGTTGTTGTGCTGCTTGTTGTCTTAATTCTTCCAACTTTCTCCTTCTTATATTTTCTAATTCCTCGTCGTTGCTCAATCTAAACCCCTAAAAATTACACCTGTTGGTATTATTAATCTTTACTTCTCATAATCACATATGCCGTTCGTTCCAATAGACTAGTTCCTTCAGAAGAAAGAACTCTTCCTTGTTTTTCTTTCATTTTAATTAAGTTTGCTTTTTCAAGCTGTTGAAGTGCTACTCTTACTATTTTTCCACTACCTCTAGCAGAATGATGTAATCCTTTACCTTTTCTATTTCTTCCTCCATAAAATTTTCGAAGTTTACTAACTCCAATAGGTCCAAATTTCTTCACTTTTCTAAGCAAAGAGGCGCATCGGATATACCAGAAATTTTCTGAATCACTAGGTGCTAATTCTTTAAAAAACGCTGTCTTCCAAAACTCTGAACCCTTAGGTGGTGAAATTTCGGGAAATTCCTTTAACTTTTCTGCAATAGCTTCAACTAGTTTTTCTGGTTGAACGACATATATAGACATGTTAATCTTTAATTCAATATTTCTTTAATATATAATACGTTTTTAATGCTAGAATAAATTAAAAATTTTTGTATTTTTTGAGTTTTGGGACGATGGATTACCAAAAAGAATTTAAAAAAGCGTTACTATCACAACCACATTGTACCTTGGGAAAGCGTGGAATAACTAAGGAGTTTATACTCCATGTCACCAAATTATTAAAAAGATATAAGATTATTAAAGTCAAGACATTAAAAACAATAGCATCCAAATCAAATATTAAAGATATTGCTACTGAAATTTCAAAACTAACAAATTCTTATTTATTGGACGTTAGAGGAAAAATTTTCATTCTCTCATTAAATCCCATTAAAAAAGGTAAATAAAATTATAACTAAAATAATTTAAATGGTAAAGAAAAATCGAAATTATAGGGTAGTAATAAAAAAAATTGCGAATAATAGGATAATCTATTTATTTCAAAGAGCTCATGAGATATTCCCTGATAATAAATCATTAGCAAATAGATATACTTACTTAGCTAGACGCTATGCTCAAAGAGCAAGAATTAAAATCCCTTATGAGTGGAAAAAGCGTATATGTAAAAAATGTAAAAAATTTTTATATCCCGGGTTAAATTATAGAATTAGAATGCACTCCCATAAGGGAAAGGGCTCTCATGTTTCTTTAACATGTTTTGAATGTAATAATACAACCAGATATTTTATTAAAACTTTGAGTGTTAAAAAAGAAATTTCTGAATTAAATTAATAAAACGAAGAAAATTATGCCTTTAATTGTAATTTTAGTGGAATGTGGTATGGAATTAATACCCAAAGAAATTAGAAAACATTCTGCTGTCAGAAAAAATTTGTCGTCACAAATATACGCCTCACAAATATTAGATAATGCTCTACATCATAGTGCTATGAAAAATTTGAAAAATTCAGAAAAGAGGGGTCGACCTGACATCACTCATTTATGTTTGCTCAATGCTTTAGGATCGACTTTAAACAAAACTGGTAATCTAAGCCTATTTATTCATAATATAAATAATAAAATTTATGAATTTAATCCAGAAATAAGGATAGCGAGAAATTATAATCGATTTAAAGGATTAATGGCAAAAGCTTTGATTGATGGTAATATTAATGTAAATGGTAAGCAGTTAATCTCTCAGTTTGCAGGAAAATTACCAGATTTAATTAATAAATTTAAAAATCCAGAAATTATTTTATTTTCAAGTAGAGGAAAATTAGTTAATGACTATAAGAATTTATTTTTAGAAGCTCTATCGAAAAATATAATAGCTATTATTGGTGGTTTTCAAAAGAATACCTTCTCGGAAGAACTTTTAAGATTATCTAATAATTTAATTTCCATTTCAGAATATTCTTTAGATGCATGGATTGTAACTAATAAAATTATTACTTACTATGAGTTAAGTCATAATGTTCAATAAAATCACTAAAGTTATAAGAAATGGTGATTTTTATAATAATAAGCGCCGCTAGTCTAGGGGTTAGGATTCTGGCCTTCCAAGCCAGTGACCCGGGTTCGATTCCCGGGCGGCGCATGTCTTGAACTTAGATTTTTCAAGCATTTATAATTTTCATAGTAATACACAATTCTATTTTTTCACGATTTGAATTTTTCAATTATCATCAAAAATGGAAATATTCCTAACTATTAATATTTTGAATTTCTTTGTTTTCTTTATTAAAAAATTATAAATTTCCTAATAAAACTTTTACTTCATAATGCAAAAAAATATATTTACAAAGTTGTATGATCCATTTGAAAAAACGCCAACTAAATTTTTTCTTTTCCATATTAGATCACTTTTTTATTTAACTGGCGTTTTTTCCAATTTTACTCATAAAATTTTATTTGTCTTCTATTTTAATAATCTTAAATTTTTAATTTTATTATTGAGGATACGAAAATATTAGAAAAAAGTAAAGATCCAAAACTTAAAACCGGAATTGATAGATTCTTATGATCGAGAATGTTGTTCAAGAGATTAGAACATACTTAAAAAATAACTCTGCTCATTTGACCGTGGAACAAAAGTCTCGAATGTATAAAATTTTAAATTCTGATAATCCTAATTTTGTAGCATACGGGAACAAACATTCTGACATTGAAAAGTTTATTAGAGAACTTAATAGTAAGTTTCAATTAAACTATGATGAGGCTTCTGAAATTCTTAAAATTTTGATAAAATCAGATGTGCATGATGAAAAAATAGCTGGCATTTTCTTACTGAATAGATTTAAGAAGGATTTTAATAAAGAAACAGTTGATATGATTCAAGAATTAATTCCTAGCAATTTCGATACGTGGGCGATAACAGATACAACTATGATTAGAGTTATTGGACCGTTTTTAGGAGAAAAAGGAAATGAAGAATTAACTAAAAAAATTCTTGCAGCCTGGTCAAAATTTGATAACTTATGGATAAGACGTGCATCCTTAGTAATTTTGCTTAAATTTATAATGATAAAAAAAGAATTCGATGAGGATTATGTATTTGAATTCATTGAAAAAATGGTGAGATATCCAGAAGATTACATTCATAAGGGAATTGGATGGCTCCTAAAAACTTGTTCAAGATATAACCCAGAAATAATTTATCAATACTTAATGAGAAATAAAGGCAAACTTCCTCGTTTAATTCTTAGATATGCTAGCGAAAAATTACCTAAAGAAAAAAGAATACAAATTTTAAAGAAATAAAATCTTTGTACAGATAATATGAAATGA
>JAHQWI010000181.1 GCA_029856085.1 Promethearchaeia archaeon
GTAATCATGCTATTCAATTTAATTTCTGATCAAATTGATTTTAATTGAATATAATATTACTTCTAACTTTTCGAATCCTTTTAGCATAATCAAGAACGATTTCTAATTCTCCAATTCCCTTAGGTTTATAGGTTTGCTTTTTTAGAGTAGTTTGAGGTTTCCTTTGAGCTGTTTTCTTTATTTGAACATTGGTAGATGGTTTATAGATTTTGGTACCATGTTGTGCACAATTATCACATACTGTGATTTTAGCACCCTCTAATAAAACTTTCTGTCCCTTTCCCCATATTATACCTCCGCATATTGGGCATTCCTTATCTAGCTCACTGGATCTAGGTTTTGGCATAAACTCATCTCAAGTTTTACTAATTGATAGAATCCTCTTTCATATATAGAAGGTATTTGAGACCTCTTATAATTTATGGTTATAATTCCATTATATTTTATAATCTATAAATTTTTTAAAAATTGAGATTTTAAAGTAATAGTAAAGAAATAACCTTAAATTTAAATGAAAAAAAGTTTATTATTAAATCAAAGCACTTTCTTAAGATTAATAGAAAATTGAGAAAAGAAGGAGTATAATCTTTTTGACTACAACCAAGGATAAGAGAAAAAGAGAAGAAACTAAAGATGGCGAGTATTTGATAACTTATACTAGACATCTAGAGAAAAGGTTAAGAAATTTAGAGACAGAAAAGCAACTATTAGATGCAGAGCGATTAAGATTAGAACAAGAGCTACATAGTTTAAGAAATGAAATTGATAGACTAAGAGAACCACCTTTGGTTTCTGCAACTATTATAGATTTTTTAGATGATAAAGGAAGAGCAATTGTAAAAAGCTCAACAGGACCAAGTTTCGTTGTCAATGCCAGTAGAAAAGTAAAAAATGAAAAATTAGCACCAGGAATGAGAGTTGCTTTAAATCAGAGAACATTCGCTATTATGGAAGTTTTACCTACAAAACTTGATCCATTTGTTAAAGGTATGGAAGTAATTGATTCAATTCCAGATATTTCCTATGCCGATGTTGGAGGTCTGGAAGATCAACTACGGGAAGTTAGAGAAACTGTCGAACTACCATTGAAGAAGCCAGAACTATTTGAAAAAATAGGGATTGAACCACCTAAAGGTGTATTATTATATGGGCCTCCAGGTACGGGAAAAACATTATTAGCAAAAGCAGTTGCTCATGAAACAGAAGCCACATTTATCAGAATTATTGGATCTGAATTAGTTCAAAAATTCATTGGTGAAGGTGCTCGCTTAGTTAGAGAAATTTTTAATTTAGCAAAAGAAAAAGCCCCCACAATATTATTTATAGATGAACTAGACGCAATCGGTTCTCAGAGATTAAAAATAGCCACATCTGGAGATAGAGAGGTTCAGAGAACTTTAATGCAATTATTGAGTGAATTAGATGGCTTTGAAGAGCGAGGAGATGTGAAAATTATTGGTGCTACAAATCGAATTGATATTTTAGATCCCGCTCTATTGAGACCTGGAAGATTTGATCGAATGATAGATTTTCCTATTCCAAATGATGATGCAAGGAAAGCTATTTTTAAGATTCATACTAGAAGATTGAATATAGAAGAAAAAGTAGATTTCAATAGATTAGTAAATTTAACAGAAGGAGCAACTGGAGCGGATATAAAGGCTATTTCTACAGAAGCAGGTATGTTTGCTATAAGAAAAGAAGCTGAGATAATCATTAATAAAGATTTTATTGATGCTGCTGATAAAGTCATGAATAAAGTAAGAGATAAATGTATAGAATCTAGGCTATACTCATAATGAGTATAGATTAGAATTTATTTATGTTATGATTGCTTATTTTAATATAACCTATTTTATTATTTATTATTACAAATGGAAAATAAACTTTTATTAGGGTTAAGACAAGTCAAAGCAATTTCAGATTATCAATTTGGCAAAGATATAACTAATATTCTATTTAATGAATTAGAGAATATTCTTATTGAAAGATCTCGTGCAACTAATAAAATACGATATATTTTTCATAAAAACAATTTAATACTTACATTACGACCTAATAATGGTTTCTTTACATTGAGTTTATACTCAGCCAATATGATAATTAACAATATTTCAACTTCAAAGTTAAGAGTTATTGTTTTAAATGAGATTTCTGAGTTCATAAAGAAGGGGAGGAATGTTTTCTGTAAGCATGTGGTTGATATTGATGAAAATTTAAGACCCTTAGATGAAGTAATTGTAGTTAATCAAAATGACGAATTATTAGCTATTGGTAGATTAAAATTACCTATCTCATATATTAAGTCTTTCTCAAGTGGAGTTGCTGTAAATGTTCGAAAAGGTGTTTATAAATCAAAAATTTAAATTGCAGATTATTATATAATTATATAGAAATTACTTTTAAAAGTGAAGATCTTGGTAAAATTGCCAAAAGAAATGCAAGATAAAATTAAAAATAAACCTAAACGCCCACAAGCAGCCCCAAAGAGAGAAGGGGGCCAAGTTGGATCAAGACAGATGCGAAGAAGAATGCAACAACAAGGCATCGAAATGGAACAAATTGAAGCAACTAGAGTTATAATCGAAGGATCAGAAAAGACCTTAGTATTAGAACAACCTGAAGTTGTTCTGATGAAACAAGCAGGTCAAGAGATTTATCAGATAATAGGACAAGCAGAAGAGCTTTCTTCGGATGATCTTACTATTGTTGCAGATACAAAAATTGAAGATGATGAATCAATAGAAGAGACAGAACTTAAACCCACTATAACAGAAAACGATATCATGTTAGTTGCAAATCAAGCGAACGTCGATAAAAAAGAGGCAGAAACTGTATTAAATGAATGTGATGGAGATATTGCTAAAGCAATTTTATTCTTAAAAAATAGACCTTAATCGAATTATTTTTTTAATTTAGAAATCATAAAAATTAAGAATTATAAAATTTTTAATATTCAAAAAGAAGGTTGTTTGATAAGGAATGTCAAAAGTTAGGAAGAAACAAATTGAGCGCCAAAAAACTCTTTCAGAATTAGATATAAAATTTGAGAAAATTATTCAATTTTCTGGTTGGATGTTTTTATTTGCCCTTGGAGGTTTTATGGGAGGTTGGGTCCTTCTCGATACAATTTTAGAAATATTAGATTTAAATTTAAATGCTATGACTTTTAGCTTAATTATATTTACTGGAACGAACTCAGCGGTTAGTTTTGGGGTTGCATCAAAAATAAAAAATGACCGAACAAAAAAGAGAGAATTTTTTTTTGATTGGTTAATAGGAGAATTTCTTTTGTGTATGTTTGCGATATTTGCTGTTGCCGCTTATCAATGGTGAATATTTCCTTATTTTCTTCCTGTTTCTTGTTTGAATTTTATTTAAAAAAATTAATAAATTATTTATAATCTTCCCTGGCAGGATGGAAAACATCAATCACTTCAGAATCTTCTAAAATTTTGGCACCATGTTTTTCATTTGAGTCAAAAATATAGCTAGCACCCTTCTTAACTATGAATTCACCATTCTCTGTGAGAAATTTTAATTTTCCATCTATTACATATCCAATTTGGTGTTCTTTGTGAGAATGCAAAGGGATCTCTGCATTCTTTTCAAGTGTAAAATGACATAACATAAGATTCCTGTTATATAATAGCGTTTTTCGATAAACTCCTTCAAAAACCTTTATTTGCTTGGCATTATCCTTACTCTTAATATTTTTTATCATTATACATTCCCCTTATTCAACCAATTTGATAAATTTTTTTGTTTAAATATGCATATAATTAATTTTTATGGAATTATTTTATTTCAAATTTAATAAAAACTGTAATCTCATCGACAAAACTTTGGGTTATTGGCAAATACAAAAATAATAAATTACAAATCAATTAGACTCCAAATAATTATGTATTTTTTTCTGACTTAAACAAACAATAAAAGAAATTGCAAATAAAGTGTTAATAAAATAACTTTAAATTGGAGAAACAAATAAATTTTTATATCAAAAGAGGTAAAATATTAACGATAATAAAGAATTAATAATTCTCTTAATTCAGATCACGCCACCGACAAAATCTTGTACTTTTAAGAATCATAGATTATAGTTCTTTATTGTTAAAGATAATTTAAAATTGAAAAGAGAGATGTTAAACATTGGTATTGTTATCAGATCCTAAAACTATAAAAGAAAAAGATGGTGAAAAAATAAAGTGGAATTATTTAACAAAATTAATCCCTCAAGTTTTTAGAACTGAAGGTGATGTTGTACCTTTCGATCCAGTTAAAATTGAACACAGCCTTATCAGAGAAACTGGTTTAGATCAAAGATCTGCTGATAGGATTACTGAACTTGTTGTCAGAAGAATAATTTCTTCTGGGATTAAATTTCTATCAGGTCCGCATATTAGAGAAATTGTTTGCTCAATTTTATCAGAACAACATTTTGAAGAAGAACGTAAAATATATACAAGAATTGGAATGCCATTGATGGATTATGAAGCTATTTTAGAATATGGGGTTGATGAAAATGCAAATCAGGATATGAATCCTGAAAGTATTCATCATTGGGCAGCAAATAGGATCTCTGATGAATATGCATTATTAAGAATTTTAGACTCAGAAGAAGCACGAGCTCATTTATTTGGTGATCTCCATGTTCATATGCTTCGGTATTTCGATTTGCGACCATTCTGCCAGGAATGGGATCCCAGGATGATTCTTGAAAATGGGTTACCACCTGTAGAGAGTTGGGCTCATTGCAGCAAGTCTGGTCCGGCAGGTAGTTTGCGAGTGGCCGTTACACATTTAGCAAAATGGTTAGGGATTATTCAAGGTGAATTTAGCGGTGGTCAGGGATATGATTATATAACCACATTTTTAGCTCCTTATGCACGTGGTATTTCTGATAGAGAAATAGAACAATCGATGCAGTGTTTAATTTTTGAAACTAATCAAATTTTTGCTGCAAGAGGAGGACAAGTTCCATTTACTTCAATCTCCTGTACTCCAACAGTACCAGATGGTTTATTAAATATACCTGCAGTTGGACCTCATGGAAAAATAGGAGGAACTTATGGTGATTATAAAGATGAATGTCTTAAACTCTTTGATGCTTTAACTGACGTATATATTCAAGGTGACCATAATGGAAAACTCTTTGCTTTTCCGAAACATGAGATTAAAATTAAAAAAGAATGGTTAAGTGAATTTGAACCATCTTATTTAAAGCTAATGGAAGAAGTCGCAACAATGGGAACTCCATATTTTCTTAATATGTGCCCAGATTGGATGCCTGATGAAATTCATAGTCAATGTTGTAGAAAGTTTTTAAGTGGAAATCAAATAATAGAGCAATGCATTCTTGATCCCGAAAAAAGAAAAAATGCTAATGTGTGGGAAAATTATGTTACAATTGGTTCATTACAAAGCGTCAGTTTAAATTTACCTCGGTATGCTTATCTTTCCAAGAATACAGATGATTATTTTACATTATTAGAAATGAAAATGGAACTTTCAGCTAGAATTCTTAAAAAAAAATGGAATTTAATGGAAAAACGGTTAAAAACGGGTCATTTACCTTTATGCAGTGGGAAAATTAATGGCAAGCCAATTTTTAATATTAACGATCAGAATCTTTCAATAGGGTTTACCGGATTAAATGAAGCTGTGAAAAGTCTAACAGGATATGAATTACATGAACATGATACTGCTTATGAATTAGGAAAAAAAATATTAAGTTATATGGTTGCTAAATGCAACAGTATGACAGAAAGAGATAATAAATATTATTCTCTTTGGGAACAACCCGCAGAATCAACAGCTAATCGTTTAGCAAAATTAGATTTAAAACATTTTCCAAAAAAAGCTATCCCTCAATCACATGGTAATACTGCCTATTATACAAATTCAGATCATTTTAGATACGATGCAGGTATTTCTTTATCAGAAAGGATTAAAAAACAAGGTGAATTTCACCCGATAGTAAATGGGGGTGTTATCACTCACATTTGGCTTGGCGAACAAAAGCCAGATATTTATGCTTTATGGGAACTTACTAAGAATATCTGCCTTAATACGAATACTGCATATTTTGCATATACAATTGATTTCATTTATTGCCCATCGTGTAGAAAGATGATTCAGGGTACTCAATTTAGCTGTCCAATGTGTCATTCTGAAGATGTAAAAGTTTATTCCCGAGTCACAGGATATTATAGTGAAGTAAATAGATATAATCCTGGTAAAATAGCCGAATGGCAAGCTCGTAAACGAGAATATCTTTTTCATTAATTTTTATTTTTCTATTTTTTATATAATCCCGTATAATATTCTATATATGGTAAAAGAGAATTCATTAATAGAAATTCAAAATTTAGTTGATCATTGGATTTGTGAACATGGTGGATACTGGTCTCCTTTATCAATGATTTGTGCGATTATGGAAGAGTTAGGGGAAGTAGCTAGAGAGGTTAACTCTCTTGAAGGATATAAACCTAAAAAATCTAGTACATTGAATTCAAATTTAGGAGAGGAATTAGCTGATCTTCTTTTTTCTATAATATGCATCGCTAATCATTATAAAGTTGATTTGGGAAAAGAATTGAATAAGACAATTGATAAATACTCTAAGAGAGATTCAAAGCGGTTTTTAGATTTAGAATAACATCCTATTGTTTAATGGAATGCCGATATGAAATTTTAATGCAAAATTTTAATTGGTTAAATTCTTCTATTTTGTAAACCATTAGGAATGGGTTACTAATTTATCGTTAAAAATCATGTTGAAAGATGGATTGGAAAAGCAGGAAATACTTCGTATACTAGAAGAAAAATTAAAATTAGATAAGTTGTATGATTCAGGATCAATTTTAGGATCTATGTGCACAGAACCACTTGATATAGGTATTGAAATTTGCATGAAATATATGTCTAAAAATTTAGGTGATCCTGGGTTATTTTTAGGGACAACAGCTTTAGAGGAAGAATTAGTTTCAGAGATAGGTGAGCTTTTTGGAGGAAAACAAATAATAGGTACTTTTACTTCAGGTGGTTCAGAAGCAAATCTAATTGCATTGAGGATCGCTAAGAAGTTGAGACCTGATATAATAAATCCTGAAGTTGTGTTATCTCAATCTGCACACATTTCATTTGAAAAAGCAGCTGATTTACTCGATATTAAGCTTCGAAAAGCACATTTAAATGAAGATTTTACATTAGATATGAATCATTTTGAGTCTTTGATAAATCAAAATACATGTGGGGTAGTAGGAATTGCTGGAACTACATCTTTAGGTTTAGTTGACCCTATTGAAGAGATTGGTAAAATAACCGAGGGGAAAGATATCTTATTCCATATAGATGCAGCATTTGGAGGATTTGTGTTACCTTTCTTAGAAAATTTAAATCTCCATAGCCCTCCTTGGGATTTTTCGGTCAAATCTGTTGATTCAATCACAGCAGATCCTCATAAGATGGGAATGGGGGTAATTCCTACTGGCGGAATTTTTTTAAGAGATAAATCAATCTTACAAAAAATCGGATTTGAAATTCCTTATTTAGCTGGTGGAAATTTTAAACATCTTCATATTGTTGGGACAAGACCAGGTGGAACAATTATTGCATTTTGGGCAATTCTAAAGTCTTTAGGGATAATCGGATTTAATAAAATTGTTAAAAAATGCATGGACAATACCAATTATTTGGTGAAAAGAATTGGGGAGATTATAGGAATCAAAATAGCAACTAAACCTGTCATGAATATCGTAGGTATTACGACCGAGAATGGAGAGACAATATGTAAAATTGATGAAGAATTGCGTAAAAGGAATTGGATGACAGGGAAATTCGAGGAACTCAATTTAATAAGAGTGGTGGTAATGCCCCATGTTCAAAAAGTCCATTTAAAAAATTTTGTTAAAGATTTAGAAAATATTGTAAAAATTTTAAAAATTTAATAAGTTAAGCTAATACAATAATTCTTTCCTATAATTTTCTATTCTATTTTATGTAATTTTATACTTATTCCCATCTCAATTTATGAAATTTTAAATATAAAAGATATAGTTCTAAAATTGTATTATCTACCTCTTAAATTAATTCTTCTTATTTTATCAAATCCAAATCAGTTTTGTACCGAATCTACTGCTCTAAATCATATTACCAACAAAAAAGTATATTTAGTACTTATTACTATTTAATATTTAGTAAAAATTTATTTGGGAGTTTAATTTCATAAAGTTTGATTTAGTGATATGGGGAAAGAAAAAAAGGCATTAGGGATAAAGACAACTCGATATTTTACTAAAAATTGTTCTAAATGTGGTTTTGAATATCCAAATTGGTTTACTAATTGCCCAAAATGTGGAGCAGCTTGGGATGAAATGGAAGCAAAGGCATTTTCACCTGCCGCAGAAGATCAAAGAAAAACAATCAAGATTGTAGTAAAGATAACTGAAGAAGATTTTAACAGAGCTATATTATATGTGAATTTAATTTTTAGTGCAGATCAAGGGAAGTCATGGTATCAAATGCCAATGGACACAAAGATGGATTACTATATTGCTGAAATTGATGAAATTCCTGCGGGTTCAATTATTACTTATTACATTGAAGTTTATTTAGAGAATGGAGAAAGAATTATTGAAAATAATGATAATAAATATTTTTATTATAAAGTGGGTGTATCTATTGGAGAACCTGAAGAAAAACCTACCGAAAGTGAAAAAAAAGAGTTTAAGGAACAAATTAAGGAATCTTCAATCAAACCTAAACAATACTCTAAAGTTTCCAGTGAATCTCAAAAATCAGAAACTTATATAACCAGAAATCTGATTGAACAATCTACAAGGATTCCTCAAGAACCAATTAAGTCCAATACAGATGCTAGTTCTCAAGACCAATCTTCAAAAGACTTGACGATTTTTGGCAAACCTCAAACAAAAATTGATCCTGAATTAAAAGTTTGTACTTATTGCAATTCTAAAATAAAGAAAATGTGGAGTACTTGCCCAATTTGTGGAAAAGATCTATAACTAATCCTAACAATTAATTTAGGCAATAAAGAATGCATTAAACTTTGAATTTAATTTAAAATGCTTAAATTTTATTCATATATGAAAAATAAATATTAAAAATAATTATAAGTGTGAACCACACTTGTTACAAAAAGCATAATCAGAAGATAATATTGCACCACAATTTTTACAAATTATAAGCTCTTTACTACCTGATTTGGAACCATCACTTTGAGGTGTTGGGGTTGACTGGATTGGTGTGAAACCACTAGGTTTACTTCCTATATCAGCGGCATTCGGAATTATCCTCAGTTTGCTGTTTTCTTGAATTTGTGATTCTTTTTTTTCGCTAAATGGAACAAAGTGAGATGATTGAGCATTTGTTGTTTCATCACCTTTCTGTGTTAAGGCTTGAAAAAGAGAAGGTGTACTAGTTGGTTTGCTTACAGGAGTTATAGGTGGAATTGAAACTGCAGCCGCAGATTCTACTTTCGCTTTCTTTTCTTTTTTAGGTTTTTCCTTCTTTTCCTTTTTAGCTTTTTTCATTGCTTCTAGTAATTGTTGCTGTTTTTCTTTTTCTTCTTGAGTTTTCTTTTCCTTCTCTTCCTTCTTTTTCTGTTTTTCAAGTTTTTTCATATCTTTTTTTGAATAAATCGGTTCAGGCATGTAATCCATTAAAGAATCAGACTTTGGTTGAGGTTCTCCTTGTGACATAAGAGAAGTAGTGGGTGGTAGATTAGAGTTTTCTGCCGTTGGAATTTCTTGAACAGATTGAAATCCTTCTGGTGCTGGTGCTGGGGTAGGAACATTTGAAGCAAAGGGAACGGCTTTTGGCTTGTAAGTTTCCTCACTAGTAGATATTGAGGATCCTTGAAAAGGCATAGAACTGGTAACTTCTTCTGACTTTTCTTCTGCTAATATTTCTTCCGGTGTTTTAAATTTAAAATCTGTTGATCCTATGGTTTGGGCTCCAACCTTTGATTCAGGAATCGGGATTTCTGGCTCAGATTCTGGCTCGAAAGAAGGACTTGGGGCGGGAGATTTTATAAGAGCTGGTTCTGGAACTGGAGGAGCTTCATATTCAAATTCTGGTGCTGCTTCAAATGCTGGTTCTTGTTTCACCGTCGTCATAGGTTCTGGAACTGGTGGAGCAGAATAGTCAAGATCAGGCAGCACTTGAGCTGAGGTGGGAGTATAGGCTTCAGAACCCGTAATTGGTATAAGTCCGGGGTTAAATATCACATTATTGGATATAAGTTGATCTGGAACTCCTGATCCTATCATTAGGCAAGCTAGAATATAGAAACAATCGCCGACACCATCTCCCGTCTTTGCAGAAGTCTCCATGTAATATAAATTAAAATCACGAGTGAATGTGTTGATTTCATCTAAAGATACCGCCCTTTGCTCTACTAAATCGCTTTTATTTCCAACTAATAGTAAAGGAATCTCGGTCTTTACATTTGCTCTAACCTCTTCAATCCATCCAGGCAGATGTTCAAAACTAGCAGAATTTGTTAAATCAAAAATCAATAAAGCTCCTAATGATTCTCTATAATACATTGGTCTAATTGAGCTAAAACGTTCCTGTCCGCCTGTATCCCATATTTGCAATTTTGCTTTAATTGGTCCTTCATTAGAATCAATATTAATTGTTTTTACGTGAAAATCCACGCCGATTGTCATTTTATAATCCTCTGTAAAGAATCCCTTAGAGAATCTGAGAGTTAAAGCAGTCTTTCCGACGCCTCCATCTCCTACAACAATTGATTTAAAAAGATAGTCATATTCTTCAGCCATCACAAGTCCTCTGTTTACGGTTCACTTTAATATATTTTTAAAATTTTCAAAAATGTTCAAGCTTCTATATATTATAACTATAAATACAAATTTATAATTTTATTTATATCTATAAAAGGAGATTCCGTTATTATACTAATAATTAATTGAGTTATCGAGGTATTATTTTTTAATGATTTTTTTGGTAAATAGAGATAAATAATAATTCCAAGTTTAATAATTGTATCAAATTATTATCAAAATATTAATTTAATTTATAGCTTCTTTATTTTTTTGTTAAAAAGATTTTTTATTAACGATTCATATACTTCTTACAAGTTTTAATTGGAAGTTGAAAATTATGGTAAACCCTAAAGATATTGATTTTTACTCATTAGGATTTAATTTTATTGAAACTAAGACTATGTTCGTTTCTGATTTTAAAGACGGTAAATGGGATGAAGGTAAACTAGTACCCTTTGGTAATATTGAAATTTCTCCTGCGGCATGTGTGTTAAATTATGGACAAGGAATTTTTGAAGGAATGAAAGCTTTAAGAGCAAAGTCAGGAGAGATTACCTTATTTAAGCCAAATGACAATGGAAAAAGATTTAATCAAAGCGCTAAAAGAATGTTAATGCCCGAGTATGATATTGATAAATTTATAGAAGCAATCAAAAATGTGGTAAAGGCAAATGAAGATTACATCCCTCCTTACGATAGTGGGGGTGCTTTATATATCCGACCGATGTTATTTGGGAATGGACCAATGCTAGGTGTAGCTTCGGCAAAAGAATTCAAGTTAATCATTTTTACAGCCCCTGTTGGACCTTATTTCCCCGAAGGTTTTAAAGGTATTGATTTAGAGATTTCGAAAAAGTATACAAGAGCCGCACCTGGAGGAACTGGCTCGACAAAAACAATCTGTAATTATGCTGGAACAATGTTGCCAGCAAAAGAAGCAAAGTCTAGAGGTTTTGCTCAAATTTTATACTTAGACGCAGTCAATTTAGAGTTTATAGAGGAGGTTGGAGCTGCTAATTTTTTTGGATTAATAAATGGTAAATTAGCCACTCCTAGAAAAACAGGGACAATTCTTGAGGGAATCACAAGAGAATCTATTTTAGAATTGGCATTAAAAAAACTAGGAATAGAAGTCGAAGAAAGAGATATTTCTTATAAAGAATTATTCGATGAGAGCTGTACTGAAGCTTTCTGTTCAGGAACCGCTGCGGTTATAACACCTATAGCTTCAGTTTCTTTAGAGGGTAAAGAAAAGATTTTCAATAATAAAGCCCCTGGTGAAATTACAACAAAATTGTATGAAATACTAACGGGAATTCAACGTTTAGAAATTGAAGATGAATTTAGATGGATAGTTAAAGTCTAATTTACAGATTTTCTTTTAATTTGAAAATTTTTCAATTAGACTATAAAAAGCTTGTTTTACATTAAATCCTGTTTTTGATGATATTTTTAGATATCCTATTACGTTCTTATTATTCCTTATAATCTCTGAAATATAATCGTCAAAAATATGTGCTTCGCTAGTATCAACAATATCACTTTTTGTACCTATAATATAAGCAGGAATGTTTCCATAATGATTTAATTTATGAATCCACTCCTCAACACCTTCGAGTGTGTTAAATCGCGATAAATCAAACAATACGAAAGCAGCGAGAGAACCATTTACAAAATCAGACAACAACTTCTTAAATTGATCTTGTCCTGCAAAATCCCACATAATAAAGTTATATTCATATCCATTAATAGAGACATCTTTTGAAAAGAAATCCACTCCTTTAGTTAATTCACTATTCATATCGAAATTATCATGAATTAAGCGGTTAAGAAATGAGGTTTTTCCCACTCCTCCATCTCCAGAAACAATGATCTTAATCGTTTTCTTCATTTTAATATATACTATTTTATTTCAAATTTAAAAAAGTACAATAAAATTTGTTTTCCGTAATAGTAGAACATAAAAAAAGTTTGTTAGTTGATTTATTGCTTTTATACATAAACGTAACATAGATATTTGAATTATTTCTAAAGAAATTATCATAGGGAAAGCAAATTAAATTTATGAGATCCAGAGAAGTTGTGAACCACCTGTGCTAATTAGTTCATTTTCTCCATTCCAGACTTTTGCTTTACAGAAATAAATATTTTTTCCACTCTTTATGCATTTTGCTTTTGCTAAAAGCCGTCCTTTAGAAACAGGTTTAAGAAATTCAACTTGCAAATCTATGGTTGTAACATAACCATTAGGATATATTAACGAAAATGCTGCACACGCACATGAAGAATCAATTAGAGACGCTATAACACCTCCATGAACCATACCATTCTGAGTTAAATCTTTTCTAACAATAATTTCAAATTTAGCTCTTCCATTGCCAAGCTCTAGCAGTTTAAGACCTAATTTTGAGTAGTAAGGAATTCTATTATAAAGAATTTTTTTTAATTCTTCCATATTATTTGTCTCTTTCTTTTGAAATTTAACCTTAATTAGTTGTAATTTTAAGGTTATAAATAAATGGTTTTTAATAATTAAGAATAATCTATAAAGATTAATAATCAAATTTTATCTATAACTAACTTAATTAGTAAATACTATTATTTGCATATTCGAAGAAAAATGAAATCGTGGATGTTATATGGAGCTTATGGGTATACAGGAAGTTTGATCGCACAAGAAGCAAAGAACCGTGGTCATTCTCCTGTACTTGCTGGACGTTCTGCTGAGAAACTTGTCCCATTCGCAGAGAGCTTAAACTTAGATTATATTATACTAGATTTGAAAAATGAAAATGCTTTAATAAAAACCCTTAAAGAATTTGATTTAGTATTTCATTCAGCAGGTCCTTATAAATTTACTAGCGCTCCTATGGTGAAAGCATGCTTAAAAACTAGTACGAATTATGTTGATATTACAGGTGAAATCCCTGTTTTTGAACAGAATTTTAGATATGATGACCAAGCAAAAGATAAAGGAATTGCAATTATATCAGGAGTTGGATTTGACGTTGTTCCTACTGATTGCTTAGCTAAATATGTCAGTGAAAAGATTACGAAGCCAACATCTTTGGATCTTGGGATAACAGCTATGAGTAATCCAAGTCCGGGCACTCTTAAAACGATGTTAGAGCATTATAATATAGGACAATTAGTCAGAAGAAATGGAAGCCTTATACCTCTTGAGAAGGAAGAAATCCGAAAGATACAGTTTTCTGATAAAGAACGGACAGTAAGACCAGTTACATGGGGTGATTTATCTACTGCTTACCGAACAACGGGTATACCGAATATAACTACTTACTTTCCTTTACCGAAAAAATTCCCCAATTTACTTGATTCTGTTGGAGTTTCGCCTAAACAAATGTTTGAAAATAAGGAATCTAAGAAAAAGGTTGAAAGATGGATTGAAGAAAATATTCATGGACCTGATGAATTGAAACGAAAAACCTATCGATGCTATATATCAGCTTCAGTATATAACAATGAAGGTATGGAAGCGCAGGCTTGGCTTGAAACAATGGAGTCTTATCGTTTCACTGCTGTTTCAGGAGTGCGATCTGTAGAAAAATTGTTCGATATTGAACCTACAGGTGTGTTAACACCGGCTTTAGCTTTTGGGGCCGATTTTATATTAGAGATTCCTGAGACAAAGCGTATTGATTCTATTAATTAAGATAATAGCAATAAATTTATTTTTTATCCAAAATATTCCATTAATAAAATCAATTTCCTATTCTTTAATTCTCAGAATATTTGAATTAGTATTTATGACAAATCCGTCAATTATAGCAAAGTTAAATATTAAGAATTGTATTGGTTGTGGTGCTTGTGTTGAAATTTGCCCTAAATGTGCAATCCCATATTCTTTAATTGGATTTATATCATCGTTAGCAAAAATTGATGCTAATTTATGCGACGGATGTGGAAAATGCGTAGAAATCTGCTCGCATAGAGCTATCGTAATGTTTAAACAAAATTATCAATAATACCCGTTAGATAAGAACTATTTTTTTAGGATCTCTGCAAAGTATATCATCTAAATTTTATATAACATCTAGATTACTGATATATCAGATTTAGGAGTATTAATATTTAAGTAGTAAAAGATTATCTTTAGAAATGTTTATTAAGGTTCTAAATTAACTGGAATAGTAAAAAGCTTCTAGAAGTGAGATTTTTCTATGGAAGAAGAACATATTTTTTTGAAATTATTTGGTCAAAAACTCATTAGTTATAAGAAGCTTAAAAATGGTCAAGTTGCAGGAACTGGTCTTCTCAACCCTCTCCTTGATAGATTACGAATATATCGTCTAGTTTTTATGATACTCTTACAAGCTAATTTCTATAAAAATTATGATACAATTGGAAAATGGGAAGGAAAAATGGTTGCGAATACATTTGCTCCCCCAGTTGGAAGCCGTCCTATGCTCCGCGCTTTAAAAGGATTAGTAAAATCCCAATTAATGCCTTATCCCTTTCCTGTTGCGATGACTTTTGCGATTACATATAAATGTCAATGTAAATGTGTTCATTGCAGTGCCGGCAGACATTTTAAAAAAGATAGGAGAGAATTATCCACAGAAGAGGCTAAAAAACTAATTGATGACGCACAGAAATTAGGCGTAACTATCATTGCCTTCACAGGAGGAGAACCCTTACTGCGCGAAGATGTTTTTGAGCTTATCTCTCATGTAGATAAAAAAAAAGCAATGCCTGTAATGTTTACAAATGGTCAATTCCTTACAGATGAAAATGTTGATAAATTAGCTGATGCAGGTCTTTATTCATTATTTTTAAGTATTGATTCCCCTGATCCTGAAAAACATAACAAACTAAGAGGGATGCCAGGATTATTTGAAACTGCTATTGAGGGCCTTAAGAAGGTGAAATCAAGAGGGATTTTTGCTGGTTTCTCCTCTTATGCAACCCGTTCTGGGACAGAAAAAGGAATATATAAAAGGCTACATAAATTCGCTATTGAACTTGGTCTCCACAATATAATCCTCTTTGATTGCGTGCCTACAGGAAATATGTTGAAAGATACAAGTGAAATGTTAACATTTGAATTGCGAGAAAAACTTCATAATTATTCTGCTGATGTATTTAAAAATAAAGTTATTCCACCACTTTCATCTCAAGCCTGGCAGAATTCTGTGGAAGCATACCTTTCTGGGATAGGATGTTTAGCTGCAAATATTCAATGCTACGCTTCTGCTTATGGAGATATCGCTCCTTGTGATTTTACACCTATTTCTTTTGGAAACATTAGAAAGGAATCTTTAAAAAAGATATGGATGCGGATGGTGAAACATCCTGCATATAATCACCGAAGTCCTTTCTGTAGGATGCAAAATAAAGAATTCCGAGATCTATATATTAATCCAATACCTGATGACGCTTATCTTCCATACGAAATAAAAAATCTTCCTAGTGTTGACTATCGAAAATGAAAAATTTGTAAAATGAATCTCGTTCTACGCAAGCAATTTATTTATGTTCATTTTTTCCCTATTTTTTCATCATATATTCCTGAGGAATTTCTTGCCCTAATCCTGCTTCTTTAAATTTCTGTCCATTATCTACATAAAGATTAGAGCCCCATTCTCCCATTCTTCTAGTTGGATATTCTTTCTTTTTAATAGCAGGTACACCAGCATAAAGACAGTTATCTTCGGCTTCTCCTATAATAACAGATCCGCCTGCTATAACTACTCCTGTTCCAACTTTTGAATCTTGAAGAACTGATGCTCCAATTCCAATCAATGTTGAGTTGCCAACTGTAGATGGAACGTGTAACATTGATAAATGTCCAAGAGTTACATTTTTACCTATTTTACATAACCCTCTAATTGTTGAATGGATTACACAGTTCTCTTGAATACTTGTGTTTTCTCCCACTATAATTTTACCCCAATCCCCTCTTAATTTCGCACCAAACCATATATTTACATAAGCACCAATCTCTACATCCCCAATAATAACCGCGTCTTTAGCTATAAATGCAGTGGGATGAATACTTGGGGTTGTTCCATTATAGGGTGATGC
>JAHQWI010000182.1 GCA_029856085.1 Promethearchaeia archaeon
GAATAATAGAAATTTGAAGATAATTGGTTTATAAAAATTTACTTGGCCGGAAAAAATGCAGATTTAGTCTTATAATATTATTTATAATTCTTTTTGAATTAAATATAGTTTTATCTGATGCTGCTGCGAGAACTGAAAACATTTCCGAATTTTGGACAGCTGATATAGTCGAACCCGATGAATTTGTTTCTTATTACTTCCCGAATAATATTGTTTTTGAAATTAAAACAAATTCAAGGATAAACCTCTCTATAGAATATGAAAATAAAATATCTAATCGTCAAAGTTTGTTTATTTTTAATAATAATGAATCATTTTCTTTAAATATAACATCAAAAGAAAATATAAGAAACTTTGGAATATCTCAACCTCCTAGTTCACCCAAAAAAGGAAATTTCCAATTACGTTATCAATATAACTGCATTTTTAAAATTAGATCAAATTCATCAATCCAAAATTTTACAATTAGGTATCGCAAAATAAATCAATACGGATTATATTCTAACATAAACTATTCATCAGCGATATTCAATATTAATCAAGAATCATGGGAATTAGTTGATACAGAAGAGAAGTTTAATGAATCCATCTCGGAGTTATACTTAGAAAGCTCTTTATCAGAAATTGAAAGTGATACTGAATATTATATAACCCTTTTCGAGTTTAGTACAGAACCTTTTGATAGGACTTGGTTAATCTTTACTATTATGATAATTGCCGTAGGTCTACTTTCAATCGCATTTTTAATATCAAAAAAGGAATATTTTCAATACTTAAGAAAAAGAACTGTGTCAATAGAGAAAGGGGCTCATAGATTATCTTTAGATCAGGTATTGGAAAATGAAAATCGAAATAAAATTATCGATCTCATATTGAATGAACCGGGAATCCATTTCAACGAATTATTAAGAAAAACTGAACTTGCTGCAGGAAATTTGGTTTGGCACCTCGATATTCTGCAGACTTATAAAATTATAGGAAAAAAAAGAGTGGGTAACTTTATCGCGTATTTTCCTTATTATCAGAAAAATCCACTTTCTAATGTAGATTTGAAATTACAAAAAAGCAAACTTACATTAGAAATTTTAGAAATGATTGAAAAAGAACCTGGTATTTGGAATAATTTAATCACAAAGAAATTCAAGGTTGATCATAAAACGATTCACTATCATTTAAATAAACTAAATGAACTAGGACTTATCAAATTGGAAAAAGAAGGAAGGAAAAATAAAATATTTCCGAATTTTGAGTCAGATTATTATAAACATAAGAACAATAACGGGTCATAAAACTCTGCTTCTCTAATCTAATCTAATTAAATCCAACTTTTAAAGTGAACAATAATTTATATTTTATAACTTATATTAGAAGCATTTTTAATAGTTTTTAGATATAAAAAGATTAAGATTTGAATAAGCAAGTGTAATATATAATGATTGATCCTAAGATTTTATTAGATTTTATTAAAGAGAGAAGAAGTATAAGAGCATTTCAAGATAAGCCAATTCCAGAAAAAGAAATAGAAATGATATTGGAAGCAGGACGGTGGGCACCAAGTGCTTCAAATCGTCAACCATGGGAATTTATTGTTATTAAAAATAAAGATGTATTGAAAAAAATAGCTAGAGCAGCTGGTTATGGTTGGTTTATTGCTGAAGCTTCATTTGCCATAGCTATTGTGGGAAAGCCAAGGATAAGTGGCAAATGGTTTGTAATCGATACTTCCCTAGTCTCAATGAATATGATGTTAATGGCTTGGTCTTTAGGGATTGGTACTTGTTGGATAGGATCAATGAATAAAGGAAAAGCAAAGCAAATTCTAGGATTGAATGCAAATGATGATCTATTAACTGTACTTCCCTTTGGATATATTCAAGGAGATATTCCAGAACCTACTGATAGAAAACCCTTAAATAAAATCATAAAAGAATTGTAATTTTCATCAACTATTTCATTATATATAATACAAAATAGAATACTTTTATGGATGAGTTTAATGATTGAGCTAATTGATACTTTTAAAGCACATGAAAATTATGTTATTGATGTTCTATTCTCACCAGATGGAACTAAACTGATTTCTTCTGGAATGGATGCTAAGATAAAGTTATGGGATGTCATTTCTTGGGAGCAAATTAAAGTTCTTGAAGATCATAAGAATAGTGTAAATTCTATTTCTTTGTCTAATGATGGTAAAACATTAGCATCTGGGTCTACAGATTTAACTATTAAACTCTGGAAATTACCAACGGGGGAAGTATTAAAGACACTAAAAGGTCATAAAAAGACGATTAGTACTATTCAAATATCCCCAGATAAAAAGTACCTTGCAAGTGGTTCTTATGATGGTAAAGTAAAATTATGGGATTTAAATACGGGAGAAGAAATTATGTCTTTCAATCCATATGAGAAAAATGTTTCATCTGTTGCATTTTCACCAAATGGGAAGATTTTAGCAGCAGGGGGGCTTAGCGAGAGTTTATTTCTCTGGGAAATCCCCTCAGGGCAGTTAATCAATGAAATCGGAGGATATCAGACAGTAATCTCTACTTTAGCTTTCTCACCAAATTCTCAATTTTTAGTAACATGTGATTACAAATCTCTCAAAATACTAGAATTAGAAAATTTAGGGATAATTCATGCACAGAAATTAATTCAAGAATATTCTCATAAATTAACTATCGCTCCAGACAACAATACTGTCGCTATTACCTCAGATCACAAAATCCAATTTTTTGATATAAATAATACTAATTTATTCGAAACCATTGATTTAAAACCTAAAGGCGTTTATGGTATCGCATATTCTCCTAAAGGAAATTTATTAGCGGTAGGATCAGCTGATAAAAAAATTAGAATCTGGTCAATTTCATAAAAAAATCTGAAAAGTCAACATGACAGTAAAAATTGTTATATTAGGAGATACACACATAAGAAATATAAAAGAATTACCCCAAGATATGCTAAACGAAATTAAGGAATCAGATTGGGTTATTCATGTTGGAGATTATGTTTCTATTGATGTTCTAGATGGTTTAATCACACTTAAAGGAGACCGATTTAAAGGTGTGTATGGTAATGCGGATCCTAAAAGTATTAGAAACAAAGTTAAATCAAAAGAGATAATAGAGATCCTTGGTAAAAAGATAGGTATTACTCATCCTGTGAGTGGTGGTCCATCTGAAAATGTTGAATCTCAAGTATTAAAGGAATTTATTAATGAAAATGTTGATATTATAATTTACGGTCATACACATGATGCAAAAATATCTAAAAAAGGAAACACTTGGTTAGTAAATCCTGGAAAAGGGTACTTAGAAACAAATTATTTCGATCCTCGGACTACAATAGCAATTCTTAATATTAATAAGAAAATTCAAGGAAAGTTAAAAGAAATTAAAACGTAATATTGAATTCTTTAGTACTTCTCTTCTCAAAATAATTTGTAAATCTAATTATAAAATAAAAATAGCAGCAGCTATTACTGTTGCCCATTCACCATCTTTTCTAATCTTTGTAGATTCTGTAAAACTTTTTGTTTTGATATTTAAGCTTGGATCAAATGAAACACCATGGGTTGTTGCTAGCATTTCAGCTGCTAAAGCTTTCGTAATCTCAGCTATTTTACCAGGATCTTCATCAAGAGTATGATTTTCACTCAAATACCCATAGTCTTCTGAATTCGCAGGTCTAGCAGCCCCTATGGATGCACATATTATACTATCCTTTTTATTTGAACTAACTTTACTCATAACACTATAAACTACTTGACCTGTTTTGAGCTCTTTTATGCCCTCATCTCTACTAACTTCCTCACAAAATGGGGGAATAATCGATGATACCTTAACAATATTGAATTTTTCAATACCTGCGTCTCTTAATGCCTGTTCAAATGAGCGTAATTCTGAATTACTAGAAAAACCTTTTCCTTTAACAAAAAATATTTTTTTGGGGACTAAACTCATGATGTCTTTATTATATTAAAGAAATGAAAATTATATAATTAGTTTAAAATATATCCATTATCTTGAGTTGTTATTAAATTTTTTTTAAGTTTTGGATTAATTTCAATAAAGATATAAGAAAATTTTAAAGATAAAAATAGGTTAAATTGCATTCAATAACTTCTAGCAATATAGATTGTGCACGAAGCAGGTTTTCCACAAATTAAACATGTTGCAAACTCGTGTTTTTCTTCATCCACTCGCTTTCCTCTCACGTCTCCACCAATTTCCTTTTCCACTACTTCCGCACATCTCTCTCCATCATGATCAATTGAGCAAAATCCACAACAAACGATTTTTCCATTATTTATTGCGTCTATCGCAGCATCCTTCTCATATACACATTCTATCTGAGATTCGAAATCCATTAATGACTTCTCTTTAATCTCTTTTGTGTAATTCTGAGCAATTTCCTCTACTATATTTTCTAGATCTGTCTCTTTTACTATGAATTTTTCTCCATCATGACGTTTCACTAAAACTAATTGATTCTTCTCAAGATCTTTAGGGCCTATCTCTATTCTAATTGGAACACCTCTTAATTCCCAATAATAGAATTTGCTTCCAACAGATTCATCACTGCTATCTATTTTTACTGAATAATTTTGTTTTAACCTTTCAAGAATCTCGGTTGCCTTTTTCAAGACAGGTTGTTCTTTTCCCTTGAAAAGAATAGGGATTACGACAATTTGAATTGGTGCTAAATCAAATGGTAGAATTAATCCTTTATCATCGCCAAGATAAGCAATCATCGCTCCATAATTTCTACTTTGAGCAGGTCCATAACAAGTTTGATAACCGTATTTCTCTTTCCCATCAGTGTCCACGAAATTTACATTAAATGGTTTTGAAAAGTTTTGGCCTAAAAGGTGTGTTGAAGGTAATTGTAAAACTTTTCCAGACCCCATTAATGCATCTGCAGCATAAGTATGGACTGCTCCAGCGAATTTATCCCATTCTGGTCTTTCAAAAAAGATAATTGGAATACAACACTCATCTTGAAGCATTTGATATGTCGTTTCCATATCCTCCTTAACTTGCTCCATTGCACCCTCCATTGTAGCAAATACATTATGTGATTCAATCCAATGAAACTCTCTACCCCTGAAGAATGGTCTCGTCATTTTACCTTCATATCTCCAAACTTGGCATGATAAATACCTTTTAAAAGGTAGATCTTTATAACTTCTTATCCACATAGCATACATCTTATATAAAGCAGTTTCGCTGGTAGGACGTAATGCTAATCTTTCTGATAATTTTCCAGAGCTTCCAGCTTCAGTTACCCAAAATACTTCTGGGGCAAAGCCCTCAACATGAGCAGCTTCTAATTTAAAATTTGATTCAGGGATAAGAGAAGGCATTGTCAATGGTAAATGACCTTTTTTTTCAAGCAGATCTTCATACTTTTTATACATCTTTCTTATAGTAATCGTTGCCCATTCCCGATATACAACAAATCCTTTAATATTGTACCTAATATCCGCTAATTCTGCTTTATTAATCAATTCCGTGTACCAACCAGAAAAATCTTCTTCTTTTGATACAGTTATTCCCGTTATTGGGACTTCCTTCTTCTTTTTTGCCATGGGAAATCATTAAACAAAATACTTAAAAAGATAAATATTTTATGAGTAAGTCTCTAAAAATCAATTTTTTATACCACTCATTACTTTCTCAAATCGTCTAAAATTTGCTCTAATTCTTGATATAATTTTGGATAAATTTTGGCAAATAAACGATACCAATCAAGACCAATCATTCCACCAGCAACAAAACAAAGTATAAATCCTGTGAATACTAAAGTCTCATGGCTTAAATTGAAAATTTCCTTAGGCAAAAAATCTGTTCCATGAATAAACATATTTATAGCAAAACAATTTAATAAAATTCCGAAAGGATAATATAATCCTCTTGGAGATTTAAAAAATTGTACAGAATCTTGAGAAATTTGATTGAATATTGATGATATTCTATTTCCTGACTGATCTTTTCTTTTTTCGATAAACTTTAGTCTAAAGATATCTCTTCTATCTCTTAAAATTAAAAAACTACCACTAAATAGAAATAAAAATAACAATATCATGTCTATTGCTAAAAATATTCTTAATCTCTTCTTTAATGCTTCATGTTGGATCATCAAAAAACGAATTAACCATAAGAAAAAAGCTATTATGACGAATAGAATACCTACAAACCCTTCATGAACATGATAATTCTTAATAATTTTCCATTTTCTATTAGGATTAGAGTTATTCTTGATAAATTTAATTATATACAAAGTAAATCCTGGAGACAAAATAGAAATACATAGAATAGCAGCAGAATTTCTTATAGCGGTCCAATTCCATAAACCGAGTTCAATCTTATAAAATTCAAGGAAATAAATACCTATCCATAAGAGAGTTCCAAGTGAAATTACAATGCCAAAAATTATATTATAAACCGAAATATCAATCAGAAAGAAGAGTATGTAAAAGAATGCAATAAAAAAGAGAATAGTAATCATCCAATTGACTCTTAATTCACTAGAGTCCCATTCAAACCTCTTACTATAATAGAAAAAATAATGGAGAACAATATAACTTAAAATTAGAAGAAAAAAAAGAATAACTACTCTTAAACTAAACCAATAATTTTTCATAGAATCCAATTAAAATTACTACTAATTCTTAATTATAATTTGTTATGCAAATTTAAGAATGTTCATAATAGAGTTGAAATTTAAAAAGAATAATATCAACCATAAGGAAATTAAGGAATAAGAAGCGTTAATTTTCGTCAGGAAGTAGTTTCGCATCTGTAATTATTGTACCATTCTTAATAACTGATTCATAGTTTTTAGAATCTAAATACTTCTTGATTTCTTCTCCTATTTTTGTTAAATACCTAAAATCTTGATTTTCGTCTATATCAAAAATAATAATTGACTTTGCAGATTTTAAGTCTTCTTTGCATAATTTATCCGCAACCTTAATTATAACCGAACTAGCACCTGCCACCAGAGCAATTTTCTTGATTTCTTCTTCCAAAGAGCCAAAAGTAAAGTAATTCCTACTTTTACTTTCAATTTTTTCTAAAAGAATTTTCTCCAAGTTTTGTCGCGAATTCTGATCATAAAAAGCAGTTAATTCTTGAGCACATATAATTCTATACTTCCCGGAAATCAGACTTTCCTTTTCATTAATAAACTCTATTAACTTATCATAATATTCTTGGTCAATTTTTTGGAAATTTTCAATATTTCTTACTAAATCTGTTAATTTATAGATCAAATCATAATAAAATTTTAAGGTAGATTTAATGATTACTTTTTCATTCATTTCTTTTATTTCCGGATAATACTTCTTAAGTATAAGATTTATATTATGATTAAAATCGGCACATAACTTAGCAACTTCATTGATATTTTTTACAGATTTTTTGTTTAATTGGATAAGCAGAGAATTGTCTAAGATAGATAATTGTTCAAATGTTTCCTTAATCTTAGTATTATATTTTTTTTCTATATAGCTCATATCCTTATAAAATAGATAAAAATACACCTATATAATGTTAATTTTTCAAATAACTCTGAGAAAAAGCTAATTAAAACGTACAATTGAATACAAAATTAATTAGAGATTAAGGTTTTAAGGAATTAGAAATAAAAGAAGAAAAAATAAAAAAATATTTGTTTTGTTTACTCGGTTTTTAAATTAAACTTACTAATTCTGCCAGATTACTGAAGCTTATTCTTAATTTGCTTAGAACGGCTCCTAAGTGTGACTTCCGTAACTTTAGCTACTTCCGAAACTTCTGCTTGAGTCTTGCGGTGATTTCCTGCTTTAGCTGCCATGTAAATGACACTTGCGGCTAATCCCTTTGGGTCTTTACCAGTTCGGAGTAAACCATTTTTAGATGCTTTTATTAGCATGTTAATCGCCTTTTTCTGGGTTTCCATTGGTAATCCAAGGTCATTCCCGAACCGAAATACTAATTGCTCCGCAGTTATGGGTTTATACTTTAATGCAAGTTCCGGCAATACCTCTTTTACAACCATCCCTAAAGAACGGTGAACAGTTCTTCTTGGGGTCATTGAAGCTTCGCAAACCTCTTCAAGTAATCGAGGAAATTCATGAACTCTAATTGCTGCATATAAGGAAGCAGCAATGAAACCATCTATAGATCTTCCCATCGTTAATTTCTTTTTGGCTACTACAGAATAGATCTTCCAGGCTGTTTCTTTTATGTATTCTGGGATATTCATCTTGCTCGTAAGCATTTTAAGCTTGGGCTTAGCTTCCCAGAAGTTCCTTTCGATGCTTGAGATTAACGAATTTTGGATCTTTGATAATCTTGAAAATAGGGTTTTACCCCGGGCATTAATAAGTCTTCCTTTCGAATCAATTTTGCTGTTAGGGAGCATAGTACGTGGTCCGAACTCACGCCATCGAGGCTCAGTTCGTCTTCGTTTATTTACCTCTTCTACAGTGTATGCTCTACGTTCATTCCCTACAAGATTGCGTCCAAGAATCATACCGCAATTTGTACAGACAGCATCTCCATCTTGTGGCTCAATACATGGGTTATCGCAACATTTAGCATTTGAACTACAGCTTTCCTCTTCCGAATCAACTTTTGTTGAGCGAAGTCTATCTTTATAATTACTCATTTTCATTCACTTGTTTTAGATGATGTAGTGATCGTGTGATTGATCTTTTAGCTACAACTTTTTTTTGTTTCAATATTCTTGAGATCATTTATGTATATAATTTTAATTTCTATTAATCATAAGTCTGATCTTTTGTAGAATCTTTTTTCGATATTGAATTATAAGTCAGTCATGTATATATAAGCTTTTTTATACAGATTTGTTATATGTCGTCGTACATACCAAAAACGGGGATTTTAATGGGATTTATAATTTATAGGTAAATTTGGGAGTCATTAGAAAACTTAGTCATTTAGCTTAGAGAACATAAAAAAAACTAATGGTAAAGATACAAAAATCTTTCGAAAAAATAAAGGAAAATTTGATTACATTTACTATTTCCTTTAGCTAAGTAAGCATCTCTTATATTTTCCGATATACTAAAATAATTCAAGATATCATGAGACCTTGTAATACCACTCCATGTTCCACCATTCGTCCAAATCACAATCTGTGATTGCAAGCTATTAGATCTATTTTAAGATAGGAAGAATTTGAGGACCCTTAGGAAGAATCAAAATTTTAGCATTTAAACCAGCTTTTTTTAATGCCATCTTTATTCCTTCCTCTACAGTTTTTGCGTATTTTAAGCCAATATTTCCTATTTCATTTTCATTTAAGCTAGAGACTATAATTATTTCTGCCTTCATGAGAATTCGAGATAATATTTGGATTTCCCATTGATCCGGTGCCACGATTTCTCTTTTTAGAATTTTATCATAGAGTATCTTCGGATCCATTCCTGAGAAAATTAATTCTTTAAACTTTTCTTGACCTATTCCAATACCCTCAGCACATTCATTTACAGAAATGATAGTTCCACCTTTTTTTACAGCTATTTCACCTATCGCCATACTTTTAACTGCTTGATACAAGTTTAAGTCTAATGGATATCCCCCATTTCCACATACAACTATATCATATTGTTCTTTTATTACTTCGAAAATATGTTTTAGTTGGTAACCGACAAGTTCTTCATGAACTTTTTCAACATTTCCTGCTGCTACTTTTACAATTTCATGTTTTTCATTTATGCAAGTGTTAATTGCAAAATCCACTCCCACTAATTTAGAGATTTCAATTGCATTTTTATGCATTAAATTGTTTTTATATATTCCAAAACGTGAATAATGAGAAGTTATATTCTTAGCAGAATGATTTGCTTGAATAGTTTCTTCACCTGCTATCCCTGGAACAAGAGCTTTTCTTCCTCCACTAAAACCAAAAAAGAAATGAGGTTCGACATAGCCCGTTAAAATTTTTAAATCGCTTTCGCAATAGTATTTATTAATATAAATTGGGACATCATCTATTGTATTTCCTAAATATTCAAGTGAATTCTTATCAGAAGCTACATGATCAATAGTTTTTAATCTATTCTTTAAGTCATTTCCTAAAATTCTTTTTAAATCATCTTCTCTAGAAGGCCTATGTAAACCTGTCGCTATTAAAATTGAGATTTGATTGTCTTGGATCCCATATTCATTTAATTCTTTGACTAACGCTTCCAGAATAATATAGGAAGGCACAGGTCTAGTTGAGTCTGATACAACAATACAGATTCTATTCAGACCTTTCTTGGATTTTATCATTTCATATAATGATTTACTTTCAAGAGGGTTCTTGATGGCTTCTCTTATTTTCGTTACAGGATCTACTAATCCCTCCTCTTCTTTTGGTCTTAAAACTGTGACGTTCCATGATGGATCAAGAGATAATTCTAATCCATTTATACCATAATCAATCTTCATTTTTTTCCCTCAGAATTATGAACAATTTCTCGGGCTTTTTCAAATATTTCAGAAGTTCTTATCCCTGCAGGACATACAGTCTCACAGAGAGCACACAATGTACAAGTTTGTAAAATCTCTGTTATGAAATCGTTTAATTCCAATTCACCATAAACTAAACCATTCAAAATACTAAGTCTTCCTCTCGGGCTGTACGGTTCGATTAGATGATGAATCAATGATGGACATTTAGTTAAACAAAATCCACATCTCATACATTCTAATTTTAGGATTTCATCGGATTTATTTTTAAGACTTCGTCCTTGACTCAATTTTTTTAATAACCTTTCATCTCCTTTACCTATTCCAGGATTTAGGATTCGTTTAGGATCAAAAAGTATCTTAATTTCAGACATTAGTTTAACAACATCAGTACCATGTTCAAATTCAAGATATGGGGTTTTTACCTTACCTATTCCATGTTCACCAGTTAACGTTCCTCCAACAGGAAGTATTATTTCCTTATACAAATAATCAACGGCTTTTTCAAAATCTTTTATGTCTTCTGCATCATTCTCGTTCAATAAAAAAGTAGGGTGTAAATTTCCTTCCATATGACATATGGTTGCAACTAAAAGATTTTTAGCTTTAATTTTTTTGGGGATTTCTTCAATTTTCTTTATGACTTCTGAAAAATCTGAAAGATGTATAGTGCAATCTTCAACACAAGTGTTTGGCCTTATTCTAGAAAGTGCTGGAAGATTTGATTTCCTTGCAAGTATTAATCTTTCTCTTTCCTCTTCTGTTTTCGCAATTTTATAGAAAATAGGGTTTTTTTGAATGATAAGGTCCAGCATAATTGAGAATTTTTCCTCAACTCCCCTGTTAGAATCTCCGTCTACTTCTGCCAATAACACATATCCATTGGGGAAGTCAAAAAAATCCCCACCCAAAAATTCGGTTACTGCTTTTAATATAAGTTTATCCATAAATTCTAATAGATTTGGTACAATTCCCTGTTTTCTTATTTCAATAACAGCATCTCTTAAATCATCAACATTTTCAAAGATAAAAAACCCTAGTTTTCTTGTTTTGGGTAAAGGTCGAATTCTCAAACCTATTTTTGTTATAATTCCTAAAGTTCCTTCAGAGCCTATAAAAAGATCTTTCAAATTATAAGAAGACACAGATTTAAGTACTTTTGATCCCAAATTTAGAATTTTTCCATTGGGTAAAACAACTTCTAAATATAAAACATAATTTTTTGTAACCCCATATTTAAAAGCCTGAATTCCTCCAGCATTACTGGCAACCATACCGCCTATAGTACAAACTGAACTTGAACCTGGATCTGGAGGAAAAAAATATTCATGGGGTTTCAAAATTTCATTCAATTCATCACAAATTACTCCAGGTTCAACTTCTACTAAATTATTTATAATATCAATAGTAAGTATTCTATTCATTTGACTTAAATCTAATACTACACCACCATAAGGGGTTAATGAACCTGATGATAAACTCGTTCCACTACCCCGAGGTGTTATAGCAATCTTATTCTCATTAGCTAATTTTAGAATTTCAGAGATTTGTTTTGAATTTTGTGGTATTAAAATCAAATCTGGAATCCAATCTTCATTAAAAATCGATCCACCAAAGGAGTAAGTAAACCTAACTTCATATTGACTAAAACAGAAATCTGATCCCACTATTTTTCTAAATGCTTCAAATAAAAAATCAGAGATTTTATTGTACTTCATTTCAGTTGATAAAAACTTAATTTAATGCCTTACTATATTTTCTTAAACAATTTTAGTTATATTTTATTGTTTCGAAAAAAAATTTTAAAATTAATCAATAATTATCTTAATAAAGAAAAAAAATTATAGTTATGAATAAGAATAATTCTTTAGTTAGGGAATTACTATGGCGAAAGTATTAAGAGATTTATGGATTTTAACTGAAAGCGGTACAACTGTTTATAGTCGAGTAATTGATCCAAGAGTTAACCCACAATTGTTTGGAGCGCTCATGAGTGCATTAAATACTTTTGCTGAAAAACTAACTGAGGAAGGGATATCTAATTTTGAATTAAGCCAAATTCGTTTTTCAATAGTTAAAAGAAATAAATTTCTTTTTGTTGCAAGTTCTTCTAACAAAATAAAAGCAAAAAAAATATTTAATGAATTAAGAGATATTTCCGATAAGTTCTTTGAGTTATATCCTGAAGAAACGTTAAAAAAATGGGATTCTGATGTTGGACTCTTTGAAACTTTTGAACACGTAATTAAGGATTCATTAAAAAATAACATGAAATAGTCTTTCTATACCTTAATTAGTATAGACTAACAGATTTTTATACATATCTTGAATATTTTGAATTTTATTCTCATAACCATAAAAAATTTAAGATAATTTAGATATAGTATTAATGAAAAAAGCATGAAAGAAATAGAAAACAATAAAAAGACTATTAAAAACAAAGGATTCTCAGATCGACCAAGTAATCTTGATACCTCAAGAGACTATAGTTCAATTACTAAGAATAGTTTTGTTCCCTCAAATAATTTAGACTATCTTATTAAAAAATTATCGAATCCAGGATTTTTAGGCTCGATTCACTTGAAAAAGGAAATGAATCCTAATTATCGCCAAGTTGAAAACATACTAGCAAGTGAAAATGAATTGAAACTAACAAATTCATTAAGAAATACGATTTTCAATCCAGTAACTAAAATCTTGATAATCTCAGCCATTATTTTTAATCTAATTTGGTTTCTCTCAATTTATCTTATTTAAAAGGAAAGGAATTCCTACCCTCTAAAAAAATTATCAGCATTTTCCCTTTAATAAATTTAAAAGATATTTAAATTTTTCAAGATTAGAATTTGTAACTTATAACAGTAATTCAAGAAAAAATTTTAGTAAAAAGGGTATCAAATATTTGATATATGATGTCATAATTATAGGTGGTGGAGTTACCGGGTGCTCTATAGCTCGTACGCTTTCAAAGTATGACCTAAATATATGTGTAATAGAAAAGGAAGCTGAAATCGCTTCTGGCACAACTAAGGGAAATTCAGGCGTGGTTCATGCAGGTTATGCTGCTCAAAGAGAGTATACTAAACGATATCTATGTATCAAAGGAAATAAATTGTATACTCAAGCTGCAAAGGAACTAAATTTTCCATTTGAAAGGATTGGTTCGTTTGTGGTTGCTATAGAAGATAATCAGATTAAAGAATTAGAAGAAGAAAGAAAAAAGGGAACTGAAGATGGTATACCCGGTTTAGAACTGATTTTGGATAAGAAAAAGATAAAAGAAATGGAACCCAACCTAACGGATGATGTTGTGGGTGTTTTACATGCCCCCTCTGCCGGTCTTGTTAGCCCATACGAATTATCTTTTGCGTTGGCAGAAAATGCTGCTATTAATGGAGTGAAATTTTTTAGGAATAATGAAGTTGTTAAAATCAAGCATCAAGACTATACGTTTACTGTAAGGACATATCATGGAGAATTTCAAACAAGGAATCTCATTAATGCCGCAGGACTTCATGCTGCAAGGATTTCTAAAATGTTAGGTTTAGATTATTTCAGCATAATGCCAAGAAAGGGAGAATATGTTTTATTTGATAGAAATGCTATTCATCTCAATAAGATTCTCTTCCCAATGCCCACTAAAGTTTCGAAAGGAATTTTAGTGTGCCCCACATTACATGGAAATACTTTTGCTGGACCGAATGCTCAAAATATAACTGATCGTGAAGATATTTCAACTACTACCGCAGGCCTAAAAGAAATTCTAGATGGTGGGAGAAAGTTAGTTCCAAATCTTCCTTTACGAAGTTCAATTAGAAATTTTGCTGGTTTAAGAGCTGTACCAGATACATATGATTTTATCATAGATAATACTGATATATATGGTTTTATAAATGTCGCAGGCATTCTTTCTCCTGGATTAACAGCAACATTCGCCATTGCTGAGAAAGTTGTTGAATTTCTTGAATTATTAGGCGTTGAATTAAACGTAAGAGATGATTATAACCCAATTCGTCCCAAACCTGAACGCTTCAAAGATTTCACTAAGGAAGTCCTTGATAAAAAAATCCAAGAAGATCCAAGATGGGGAAGAATTATTTGCCGCTGTGAAACTATACCTGAAAAGGAAATAATTGATGCTATCCATGCCCCAGTTGGTGCTAATACAGTTGATGGAATTAAGTTTCGTTGTAGACCCGGCATGGGTAGGTGTCAAGGTGGCTTCTGCCGTCCACGGGTTATTGAAATACTTTCAAGGGAAATGAACAAACCTTATGAAGAAATTACCAAAAGAGGAGAAGATACAAACATTTTAATCGGAAGAACGAAAGACATCGCTTTAAAAGAGATATCAAGAGGCGTCAGTAAAGAATGAAAAAATATAGCGTAGATGTTGCTGTAATTGGTGGAGGTTCTGCGGGTTTAGCTGCTGCTATTGTTGTTAAAAAATCGAATTTAAATGTATTAATATTAGAAAGAGATAAAGAATTAGGAGGAATTACACTCCAGTGTATTCATAATGGATTTGGTCTCCATGAGTTTGAAGAAGAATTAACAGGACCTGAATATGTTCAAAGATTTATCAATCAAGCTATAGAACTAGATCTCGCTTATAAATTAGATACTATGGTAATTGAAATTACTTCAGATAAAGTAATTTATGCGGTAAACAATAAAGAGGGGCTTATAGAAATTAAGACTAAAGCAATAATACTTGCAATGGGATGCCGTGAAAAAACTAGAGGTGCAATTAACATACCTGGTTTCCGACCTGCTGGAATATATACAGCAGGACAAGCCCAAAGATTTGTCAATATTGAAGGTTATTTACCTGGTAGAAGTTATGTTATTTTAGGAAGTGGAGATATTGGTATGATTATAGCACGGCGCTTAACTTGGGAAGGATGCCAAGTTAAGGCTGTCGTTGAGATTCAACCTTATGTGAGTGGGTTAATAAGAAATGAAGTACAATGTTTAGAAGATTATGGAATCCCACTTATCACAAGTTATACTGTTACTAAAATTCATGGTAAAGATAGAGTTCAAGGGGTTACAATATCTAAAGTTGATAGGAATTTTGATAGAGTTATAGGATCTGAGAAGTTTATTGAATGCGATACACTACTATTATCAGTAGGGTTAATACCTGAAAATGAATTAACAAGAGAAGCTGGAGCTGAAATCTCAGAAATGGGTGGTCCTGTCGTAGATAATAACTTAGAAACTACGATGGAGGGAGTATTTGCTTGCGGCAATGTATTGCAAGTACATGACTTGGTAGATCTAGTTACTGCAGAGGCAAAGAGAGCTGGATTGAATGCTGTTGATTATATTAAAAATAGATATGATAAAAAAATCGAAAGAAAAGAAATAATAAATTGTATTGCTGGTGAAAATGTAAATTACGTCAAACCTGATTTGATTAATCAATCTGATTTATCTAAAGATGTTATATTTACATTTAGAGTTAAAAGACCCGATAGAAGGCTTCTAATTCAATTTAAGGATGACAAAAATAGAATTATATATAAAAGAAAAAGAAGCTATGTAATCCCCAGCGAAATGCTTGAAATAAAGCTAAATTTAAACGAATTTAATATCGATTCTAATATTAAGAGTATAGAAATCGAGGTTATTCCTCGTCCAGAGGTTTTAATTGAAGAAGATTAACCTAAGAGGTAATCATGATGTCAGAATCAAAATCACCAGAAGGGAGCAAAGAGATCCGTTGTATTGTATGTCCTACAGGCTGTTTAGTTCATGTTGAGAACGTTAATGGAGAGCTAGTTATTGAAGGACATTCATGTAATAGGGGTGAAGAATATGCAAGAGAAGAATTTATTGCCCCAAAACGAATTCTTACAACAACTATTAGAGTAGAAAATGGATTCCTTCCCTTAATACCCGTCAGATCAGATACACCACTTCCCAAAGAGAAACTCCAAGACACTTTAAAAGAAATAGCAAAAACAAAGGTTAAAGCCCCAATAAAAATGGGAGATATTTTAATTAAAAATGTAATAGGATTGGATGCAAACATCATTGCTAGCAGAGACTTGGCTAAAGCCTGATTAGCCTGATTAAAATTATTCTTCTATTAGAAAACCTCTTACTTCTCAAGTATCTACCTCATCTATTAAATAATTAATTATAAATATATTTAGAAATAATTGATATATATTCTAATTGAATATATATTCAATATAGAACCAAAGTTTCGGAATGATTTAAATGAAAAAAGAAAGTATTTTAAGAGACTTAGAAG
>JAHQWI010000183.1 GCA_029856085.1 Promethearchaeia archaeon
CTTGGGATTTGATATCATCTCCTGCACAGGGCAATCCCTTTGATTCAAATTCAGCAACCCAGTCTTGATCACCTTCGATATGCTCAGAAACAATAAACTCAGGTATGCCGTTTATAAATCCACAATCTGCATCAATAGCCGCTTGAGCATAGATTCTAGAGGCTTTATGGCTTCCAACAGGTAAAAGATTAATTAAAACTTCTGCCCCCTTGTCTTTTAATGTCTGAGAGATATTAACAGGTTTTACTTTGCTCTCATCATAAGCCTTAAAGTAATCGAAAGTGGATATACGACCATCTTTACTTTCATAACATCCATCTAAAATAGGACCAGGAAAACATAAAGCGCCAGTTTTAGGCATTTCACATGGTTTTATAATCATTTGGCAGCAATTGGGCTCAGCATATATTGCTTCTGAAATATCTTTATTTATTTTTGTTGTAGCTACATCAAAAGCAACAACTACCTTAATATGCCGAGGTAGATATCCACCTATACTTGGATTCATTATGCCATTAATGTATAGATCTTCTTCCTTGACATTCTTGTAGTATTCAATACCTTGAATTAAGGCAGATGCACAATTTCCAAGCCCAGCTAAAGCAACACGAATTTCTTTTTTTCCAGAATTATCTTTCATGGTTTATTCCTCCTATTTATTCCTAAAATAAAGTTAGCTAAATTATTATTAGCTTCTGCTGGATTTTTCATAGATCTTGGTGGATTTTTGAATCCATATGCAGAAATTTCATCTATAGAACCTGTAGCCCCTTGATTTATAGCCACTTTAGTAGCTCGAATCACATCAGCTAATACTGAACCACCATTAGGGCCATCTTCAGTTTGAATCTTAATATCCATTATGATATCGGCCCCTAAAAATCCTTTCCCTACAATCCAGAGCATGGAATTCCTTTTATTGTTAAGAAATTCCACCCAATCAGAAGTACCTGCAACGATCGGGGCATCTATATTTAATGCACCTGTCACAGACATGCTCTTAATTTCTCGTTTAATTTCTCGTGCTCGATAAATTGTATTTAAGCTTTCAGCACCACCACCTACATCGAGAGCATAACTTTCTTTTATATCAATTCCTCTATCTAGCAACTGTTGAATGACCATCTTATGCAAAATTGTTGCACCAAACTGGTCTTGTAAGTCATCTCCAATTAACGGTAAACCACTATCGTCAAATTTTTTAGCAAATTCCTTATCAGTTGCAATCTTTGTAGGAGTAGCATTAATAAAAGCACATTTAGCCTTAATAGCTTCATTTGCATAGAATTTGACCGCATTATCTGCCCCAGAAGGTAATAAACATAAAACTATTTCTGCTCTAGTTGATTTAAAATATTCTGCAATATCCTTAGACGCAATATTTGCGGGATTGACACTTTTTTCGGTCTCAACAATAACACCATCTAATATATTTCCCATTACAACAGGAATTTTAACTTCATTTTGAAAATCAACCAAAATATCTAATTCATTTTCATATATCGCTTCGGTAACGTTTTTCCCTACTTTTTTTTCTGAAATATCTACAGCAGCAACAATTTCAATATCAGAGACATGGTATCCAGCAAGAGTTGGACGGAGTAATCCACTATCGTTTGAACCGTCTTTATAATATTCAATACCTTGGATTAAAGCGGATGCGGCATTACCTATACCAACAATAGCTATCTTAATTTTTTCTGGCATAATCATCAATATGAATTCTAAAATTATTCTATCTTAAGATTATTCTATCTTAAGAGGAAAATGTTTATTTATCTTATGTTTCTGAACTAAAACGATAAGAAAAATTCATATTGACAAAAAAAAATATTTGTGAACAATTATTAAGTAAACATTAAAGAAATTAGGATACAAATATTTAAGTGAATTTATTTTTGGATTTGAATTTATATTATTATTTCACGATATTTTGGAAGAGTCTGAGGAATAATAAAAAACCTAATTATCTTATTTGTTATAGTTATTAAAATTTTAACAAATACAGTTAATATAAAATTACTGTTATAATTGATTATATGTGTTAATCATACCGCCTAACTCTTAAATGAGCTAATTATGAGGGAAATAAACGAAAAGAAACTAACTCCTATGTTAAAGCATTGGTACTCTATTCGTAAACGATTTCCTTCAGATTACCTAATTTCCTATCGAATGGGTGATTTCTTCGAGTTTTTTTATGATGATGCTGAAAGAATTTCAAAGCTTTTAGGGATCACGTTGACAAAAAGAGGAGATGTTCCATTAGCGGGAATCCCACACCATTCAGGTCATAACTATTTTAACAATCTTATGAATCTTAATCAAACTGTAGTAATAGTTGATCAGTTAGAAGATCCAGCAACAGTAAAAGGTAGGATTGTAAAGAGGGGAGTTACTCGAATCTTATCTCCAGGCACTATCACAGATTCTGATTTGCTCAATTCAAATAAAAATAATTATCTGGCATCGATGATTAAAGAAAGAACAGGTTTTGCTGTTGCGTTTACAGACATTTCGACGGGAGAATTTGCGACTGTTGAGTTTTCTACTAAAGAGGAAAATCCTCAAGAGAGATTACTCAGCATCTTTTCCCAATATGATCCTGCTGAATTAATTATTCCTCAAGAACTCAAACAAGATGAAAGATTTTTCCTCATATTAACTGATTTAACAGATGCAATTATAAAAACATATGAAGAATATGTTTTTAATTATGATGAAGCATATGCTCTTTTAACACGCCATTTCAAAGTTTCTAATTTAGAAGGTTTTGGATTAGAAGGGCGAAAGTTGGCAATTCAGGCTGCTGGTGGACTTTTAGCTTTTTTAAAGGAAACCCAGAGAGATATTGTACCAAACATATTTAAGATTAATGTAATTCAAGAGAAAAATATTTTACATTTAGATTATATAACCCAGAGAAATTTGGAGTTAATTCATTCCCTATGGGAAAAAGGTAAAGATTTTACCTTATATAGTGTATTCAGCCACACTCATACACCTATGGGAGCAAGGTTGTTGAGAAAATTCATTTTACAACCGTTAACTGACATTAACCAAATTAATAACAGACTAAATATAGTTCAGAAATTTAAGGATGATATCTTTCTGAGATCTGATTTAAGGGAAGAATTAAAAATATTAGGTGATCTTGAAAGATTTATTAATAAACTAAATTATTCTGGACGAACTAATGCACGCGATTTAATTAATATTAAGCACTCATTAGAAAAAATCCCAAAAATTAGGGAAATTTTAGTAAAAGCAGATATACCTGAAATTTCACAATTCATGGAGAATATTAAACCCTTTGATAAAGTTAAAGATCTTATTGAAAATACAATCAAAGAAAACCCACCAACCACGATTAGAGAAGGTAACATTATCAAAGATGGCTTTAATGAGGAAGTTGATAAGCTGAGAGATATTCTTAATAATGGGAAAAAATATGTCTTAAAATATGAAGAAGAGCAGAGAAAAAGGTGGAATTTAACTTCAGGGTTCAAAGTGGGTTTTAACAACATTCTTGGGTATTATATTGAAATAACATTGAGAACTTTACAAATAATTTCCAAAGTGCCTGAGGATTATGTAGAAAGAGCAACCTTAAAGAATGCAAAAAGATTTACCACGGAGATTTTGAAAACATTAGAAGAAAAAATCGTGAATGCTGAAGAACAAATTGGTAATTTAGAATTTGAGATCTTTAATGAGATACGTGATAAGGTAGAGAAAGAAACAGAAAATATCCTTGAAACTGCTAGAAATATTGCGGTAATAGATGTTCTAGCTTGTTTTGCTGAAATTGCTGAGAAATATGATTATTGCAGACCAATTGTTAATAATGATTCAAAAATTATTATTAAGGAGGGAAGACATCCCGTTGTCGAACAATTGAATATCACTGAAAAATTCATTCCCAACGATTGTCTCTTAGATAATGAAACTAATCAATTATTAATTATTACAGGCCCCAATATGGCAGGTAAAAGTACTTATCTCAGACAAGTGGCCTTAATTTGTATAATTGCGCAAATGGGGTGCTTTGTCCCGGCAAAATCTGCCACGATTGGAATAATCGATCAAATTTTTACACGTATCGGAGCTTCAGACGATCTAGCGAGAAAATTAAGTACATTTATGATTGAGATGACTGAGACAGCTAAAATTTTAAATTATGCCACTCCAAAAAGCCTAATAATTATCGATGAACTGGGTAGAGGAACTAGTACAAGTGATGGGCAGAGTATCGCAATGGCTACTCTTGAAAAACTTAATCAATTAAATATTAAAACTCTTTTTAGTACTCATTATCATCAATTAACAGAAATAAACTTACCAAGAGTAAAAAATTATCATTTAGATATAATTGAGAATGATGATGGTAGTATTAATTTTGTTAGAGAATTAAAACTTGGGAGTACTGATAAATCCTATGGAATTCATGTAGCAAAATTAGCAGGGTTTCCTGATGATGTAATTATAAGGGCATTTGAGCTTCTTGAACAAATAGAAGAAAAGGATCCTTTCAGAACGACAGTTAGAGAAAATGGCAATACTGTTTCCTCAGATAAATATTATGATAAAGTTATTAATGGCAAAAAACATGAACTTGAAAAATTAAACTCGGAATTAAATTTGATTAAAGAGAAATTAGAAATTTCAGATGAGGAATTAACAAGAAAAGAAAAAGAGTTAGCCAGAAAGAAAAATGAGATGAAGGAATTAGATATTATAATTAAAGCAAATAAAGCAAAAGCTTCTCAAAGTAAAGCTTCAGCTAAGAAAAAATTTGTGCAAACAAGTTTATTTGAACCTTCTATAAAGAAAGAAAAATGAATGAGAACCTATTCAATTTGGTCAATAATCTTAAAGAATTAGATATAGATAGCCTACAGCCTGATAATTTAAAAGAGAAAATAATTGAACTTAAAAAGAAAGTAGAGAAATTTATCTAACCTAAAACGACAGGAATGATAAAAACAATCGTAGTTAGATATATATAATATAATGTTATTATTGAAACTAGAATTACACGGTAAAGATTCTTCCTCTCTTCGGTCTTAATATTTTCTAAAAAGATAATCAATAATAAAGCTATAAACATTAAATGAGAAGGTTGTAAAGCTTTCCAAATAATTGAATCAATAATTAAAATTCCCTGAATTTCAGCATCACTGTGACTCCAATTTGTTACCATTTGAAAGAAGTAATCAGGAAAAATCATATATGGAATGCATATAATTGCAAAAGGGATTAAATAATAGATGAGATCCTTAAATTTAATTTTTCTAACTATCAATAAAACAGGAACAAATAAAATCGCAGTTATTTTAAAAGACGCAAGAGTAAAGAGAATACCAGCAATCCATTTTTTGTCTTTTTCTAAATATACAAATGAATAAAACAAAAGGAATACAATTAGGAAATTTACATTATTATAATAGGCATCGATACTATAGCCAACTGTACCGAATATATAAAAAATGAGCAAATCTTTTTTATTTTTAAACACTTTAGGCGATTCTTTTATTACTAAAATTATTAAAATCAATCTTAACACATCCCAAACATAAACTCCTATTAAGCCCTCTGTAGGAATAATGAATATATAGAAAAATATATAATACCAAAAATAAAGGTAATACGGAGGCCAATCGGATGTAGTTATAGGGTCATAGAAATCAATTAGACCGTTTTCCATACCCTCTAACAAGATTTTAAAATCAACATCTTTTGTTTCTTTTATCCAAGGTGAAATTTCAAAGAAATATAAGATTACTCTCAAAATAATAAAAGAAATCGTGATTGCTACAAAAATGAAAATGAAATACTTGTGAATTGGATATTCTTTCTCATTACTCATAGCTAATTATTAATTTCCTGTTTTTGTTCCTATGTAAATTACTTTTATATATTAAAGGAAATTTAAAAGACTTACTTATAGGCTTTTGAGTAAGATTTATTTAAACCTTAATAGAGTATTATTTTAAATTTGATTGTAATGTGAAATATATTATAAATTCCTTGAAGAAAAATTGCAGAAACTTTGATATGATTGTGAAATATGCGAAAATAAGAAAGATATTAGAGGCAGAAAAAATAGCCGCAGGGGAAGTGGTTGAAAGGCCTGCTAATATTGTGAAAGAGCTTATTGAAAATAGTATTGATGCTGGAGCAAAAGAAATAAGAGTGATTATCAGAAAAGCAGGTAAAAATTTAGTACAAGTAATTGATGATGGCTTAGGTATTTCACCTGAAGATATAGAAGTTGCATTTGAAAGACATACCAGTAGTAAAATTAGGAGTATTGAAGATCTTGATACTCTTTCTACTTTAGGATTTCGAGGTGAGGCACTTGCGAGTATTGCTGCCGTAAGTCAAGTTGAGATTATCTCAAGAACTAGCCAGAATGAAAGGGGAGTGCAATTAAATATAGAAGGGGGAAAAGTTATAGACAAAAAAGAAGTTTCATGCCAAGTAGGAACAAATATCAAGGTTAAAAAAATTTTTTATAATATCCCTGCAAGGCAGAAATTCTTAAAGAAAGATTCTACAGAACTTAGCCATATTACAGACCTTATGCAAAGATACTCGTTGGCATTCCCTAAACTCCATTTCATTTATCGTCATAATGATTTAGATATTTTAAACTGTCCTGCTAATAATGATGTAAAAACGACAGTATTTCATATCTATGGAAGAAAAATCGCTAAATTTATGGAATCAGTAGAATATATTGAAAAAGATCCTTTTATAAAAATGCATGGATTATTAGGACATCCACAAATTGCTAAAAAGAGTAGAAATTATTCAAGCTTATTCATTAACAATCGTTATATTATTAGTGATGTCTTATTTAGAGCAATAAAGGAAGCTTATGAAGGAACTCTGATGATAAATAAATACCCTTTTTTTGTATTATTTCTGGAACTTGACCCAACAGTTGTAGATTTTAATGTTCATCCAAAAAAACTCCATGTTAGATTTGAAAAAGAAGAGGCATTATACAATAAGGTGTATAACATAATAAGAGGTTTTATTGAAGAAAAATTTATAGATAAAGAAGCAAAATATATCTCTACTGAATTAGATGGTTTCATTCCAAAAAATGAAAGAGAATTAAGTGATATCGAAGAATCCTTAGAAGAAATACAGGAGATATTAGAAGATGAAAAAGAAGTAATTGAAGACGGCGTCCAATTAGATTTAATGGATCAAGTAGTTGAAAAAAAATTGGGAAAAAAATCTTTACCTGACTCTTATATTAGAGGAAAATACATAATTTCGAATAATTTTCCAAAAATTCGCTTAATTTCTTATACAGGTCAATTACAAAATAAAATATACATTGTTTTAGAAGGAGTTAATGAAAATAATGAAGAGGGAATCTTTATTTTAGATCAACATGCAGCATCAGAAAGAATAAAAAAAGAAAACTTTCTGAATGCGTATGATAATGCTAAAGTAAGTAAACAGAAATTAATCCAACCCCTAAAAATTGATGTTTCGCCAAGTGATAAGATATTTTTAGAAGATAATTTAAACGAAGTTAAGAAGATTGGGTTCGATTTTGAGCATTTCGGGGGAAGTACTTTTATTTTGAGAGAAATCCCTACGATAATGAATAGACTTCCTGATATTAATATTATTAAAGAAATTATTAGTGATATTACTGAAATAGGAAAGGATAAAAGCTTCAAAGAAGTAAAAGAAGAAATTATAAACTATCTAGCTTGTCATAAATCTATTAGAGGAGGAGATGATTTATCCTTAAATGACATACGAAATCTACTTATAGATTTAGCAGCCTGTAAAGATTCTTATCATTGTGCTCATGGAAGACCTACTTTAAGGTTCCTGTCATACAATGAATTAGATAAACTATTTAAAAGAACAGGTTAAAAAAAAACAGAGATATTTTATGCTTTTGAAAAAGCAATAGCTTCTATACCTTGTATACCCTCAACTTGACCAAACAATTCCTCAAGCTTATCTGTACCACCCCATTCCTCAGGATATCTCACTCTTACCCTCGCTTTGTTCAAACCAAATGCAACGGGCAGTATATCATAACGTTCGAGAGTACAAGTCTCAGGTAATATTTGTTTTAATTTACCTACAAAGACATCAAAATTAACATCTGTATCTTCTGGAACAACATCAATTAAAGCTATAAATTCTCCCATTATAATCAAATACCCTATATTTATATCTCTAAGGCCCTTCAAAATCACATTTTAAACAACGAAAGGAGTTTCCTGATACTCTACAGCGTTCACATCTCCAAATAGTAACATCTCCACATTGAGGACAAGGAAAGTGCACAGCAGATTCGTACGGAGTAATAGGTCTCCCACAACCAAAACAGGTATTCTTTCTATAAGAGCTCATGAAGTAATCAAATATTAATTTAATAAAGCTTGGATTTTAAAATATACTATAACTTTAATTATTTTTGTTTTTAAACATTAGCCTTGAGTAAAAAACTTATACATGGTTAACAGTTTATAATTTACTTAATTATCAATAAAGAAAATATAAATCAAAATTTAAATTAATCAATACCATAGTTTGCATATAAATTAAATATATAAATTTCAATTTACCTTAAAGCATATTACAATGCCAGAAAATAAAGTGAGAAAATATTTCCAACTTATTGAAGCATGGGCGTGGTGTGATATCTGTGAAGATATGATTTCATTAAATATAGATAAAAAAGAGATTATCAGTGGTCTTGAAATGGGTATATATACAAAAGAACATAAGCATGCTAATCCTAGTCCTGATCTGGAAGACACAGATGATGTTTCTGGACAAGAACATGCGATTTATGTCTATATTAATGATAATTATGATATCACAGGAGTGAAATCTTTTTTTGGTGAAGCGCCAACCACGGAAGAAATTGGGGCAGAAGCAGTAGAAGCAGGTGGTGAAGTGAGGATTCCAGTGGTTGTAAAGGAAATTTCTCCAATGGCTGTACAATTGGGAATGCTTACAAAAGAACAATTTAAAGTCTTAAAAATTTGTGATGGTATGAACACAGTTGAGCAAGTTGCTTCGATTGCTCAAAAAAGCGAAAAAGAAATTGAAAAAATGATGGACCAGCTCCGAAAAAAAGGTTTAGTTAGAGTAATTAAAAGAACATAATTTATTTTTGCATCTAATCTAAGAAGTATTTATTTGAAAAAGAATTTCCTACTTCAGCGAGTAACTATTAAATCTTCCATATGTTTTCTCATTTTTTTTACTCTAGGTTTTTCAAAGTGTTCTCTTGCGGGTTCTAATATATCTATAATATTATTTGAAACGCTATTTTTTAAGTCAAGAGGGTGAATCTTTTTATTTAGATAAGCTTCTTCCAATTCTTGATATGAATAAAACTCCATATCTCCACCGAATTTTGCTGGTCTTTTTACTTGAAAATAAGAGTCTTTTTCCCTGAAAATTATTGATTTCGTCCAATCAAGTATTGGATTAAATACTGCATTTCCCTCAGGGCAAAAAGCGGATCCTATTTTTTCTTTTATTTCCTCAGGATTATCATGAATAAATACAGCAGAATTGGGTAAAGATTTACTCATTTTCATTTGAGACCATAGCTCTCGCAATTGATTATCATCTTTAAAAGGCCAGATTGGTGGTTTTTGTAAGCCCAAAATCAAATGATTATGAATACAAACAGGTTTAATTTTTTCACCTTCAATATCAACAAGGTTATTCTTCTTCATTTTTAAAGCAACATCCCTAGTAATTACATGAGCTTTTCGTTGATCATAACCTGCGTGAGCAAAATTGATATTTTGAATGAATATGTCAGCAACTTGCATGGCAGGATATAGCAATTTTGCAAAATCCATATTATCTCCTTGTTTTCTTCCCATAATTGTGATACTTCTCTGCATTCGACTTAATGTAGTGTTTTTACAGACATCTATAACGGTTTCCCAATAATCATCATTATTATGGTATAATTCTGTACCAAGGGTAAATTTTACCTTGTTTGGGTCAGCCCCTACGCAAAGTAACCCTGCTTTAAGTCCTTCTTTAAAATATCCTATAGCAACTTCTCGAATTTTATCCATATCTCCTCCTAATTTGTCATTAATCCAGCTATGCCAATCTGCTAGAAAAATGGAGCAAGAAATTCCAGCATCAATAAAATCTTTAATTTTTGCCATACAAATTAGTCCAGTTCCTAGATGAACTTTACCAGATATCTCAAAGCCTATATAATGATTTAGTGGAACTCCTGTTTCTAAAAGATGTTGTAGATTCTCTTCTGTTAATATTTCTTCAGTGCCTCGCTTAATTAAGTCAATTTTCTCATGAATGTCCATGTAAAAACATAACCACCCCATCTTTAATTAGTTTATTAAAAATCGCATTAAACTAAGTAAATTTGGAGATTTAGTTAACTTTTGAGATTGAAATGATTTCTTTTCCTTTTTCTATCCCTAAATGTAGGGCTTTAATGTTTGAATCTATGTCAGGGAGCCTTTCCTTTATAACTTCTTCATAGTGTTCAATTTCAATGAATGGAATTCTACCTGTTGGAATTGCAAATCCAAGCATAACAATATTAACTTGTTGATTTTGATTAAATTCTTCCAAAGCTAATTTCGTTGCGTTCATATAATATACTTTATCGGTATAGAGATTCAAAAATTCTACTATCTTCTTTAAAGGAGTGTATTCTTCTAAATTTGCAGCAATCATTATACCGGGAATAGTACGGGAATTAAGAGCAAATACAGTTTTGTTGGAAGCATAAATTCCTTGACGTAAAGCTTCAACAGGTTCCATACATATATATAAATCAGCATCCCCAATGCAAATCAATGAAGATTGCAAATTATGTCTTGGATTTTTAGTCAAACATTTTTGATAACGTGTATGGCTAATTATCGCTCCTTCACGTTGAGCAAGTCCGTGTTGTTCTGCTCCAAAACATGCTTCAACTCCTGCTTTCTGAGCTGCAAATTCTATCAACCTCTTAAGTGTAATAACTCCTTGACCAGCAGTTCCAGCTATCACTAAATTAATTATTTCTGTTTCTTTAAATTTCACGAAATGGTACCTCCTCGCCAAATAAATTTATAATTGACTTTCTTATTGCCCCATTTGGACATATTTCATAACAAACACCACATTTTATACATCTATCCTGATCTATTTGCATTTCTTCCACTCCTTCAGTTTCAACTCTTCTAATTGCAGGACAACTCAATACGCGCACACATTCATAGCACATTGAGCAGCCTCCAATATAATAAGAGATATCCTGAACTTTTTCGCCATTTTCTTGAAGAGTTTTAACTTGAGACATTCTCCATCTATGAGCTTGTAGAGCACATTCTCGTTTTATTATAATTACTTTCAATCCTTTAGTTTCTAAGGCTTCTTCAATGCTTCTTGTTAATTTTTTAGGGTTATATGAATCTTCCACCCTTAACCAAGGTACACCAAAAGCTTTGCATATTTTTTCAATTGAAAATCCTTGATTTATTAAATATCGAAGAACATCATCTTGATGGCCCGTCATTGCTGTCCATGAGTTTTCAAATATAATAAGTAATAAATTTGAGTTATATCCTACTGCTTCTGCTAAGGGTGCCATACCCGTGTGGAAGAATGTGGAATCTCCGATCATGGCTAAAACTTTTTGATCTGTTTTTGTTGACATACCAATAGCCGCACTTATTCCACCTGACATACATATTACTAAATCCGAACATTGCTGAGGGGGAAAAAAAGACATCACATAACAACCTATATCACCTGAGATTATGGTATTTTCTAAATGATTTGTTGCTTTCAATATGGAATAGAGTGTAGCTCGTTCAGGGCAACCTGCGCAAAATGTAGGAAATCTACTAGGAATTATCTCTTTATATGAATTGTAATAATCCATTGCTTTCATCATTTGTTCATTTGGTTGTTTATTAAATATCTTGGCTAAACAGGTTGCTACTAATCCAGTAGAAAATTCGTTATACTTAGGAAAATAATTTTGTCCTAAAATTTCAACATCTATTCTCTGATTATGAGCAATCTCAGCAATTTTCACTTCCAGAAATGGTTCTAATTCTTCAATTATAACTACTTTCTCAATATTTTGCATAAAATCAGTAATTTGGTCATAATTTAATGGGTAAACCATTCCAAGTTTTAATATTGGGACATCATTTAATTCTAATTGATTAAGTGCCTCCATAGTATACCCAAAAGGCATTCCACTTGTTATAATACCTACTTTGTTGTTTCCTGGAATAATTTTATTTAATCCTAATTCTGGAATAATTTCTCGGAGTTTTTCAATTCTCTCATATAAGCGGATGTGATTGTTGATAGCATGTGGTGGTAAAGAATTATATTTAGGGATATTTCTAATAAATTCTCCACGTTTCTTACCTTTTACAAGTGTTCCTAGTTCTACAAAACCTCTTGAATGAGCACTTCTAGTTGATGTACGAACATTCATAATCAAGTCAAATTTTTCAGAGAGTTCGAAAGCTACTTTTACCCAATCCTTACATTCTTGAGGTGTATGCGGTTCAATGGTGGGAAGGTGAAGCATCCATGCATAAAACCGTTCATTCTGTTCTTGGTGTGAACCTAATGAACCTGGGTCAGACCCAACTGAAATTACCATCCCCCCGGGGTTCGGTCCATTTAATGCTATTACACTTAAGGCATCACTTGCAACATTCAGACCGACATGTTTCATGGGGTTAAAACTTCTACAACCTGTCCAAGCAGCTCCAGCACAAGCCGAGGTTGCAACTGCTTCGTTAACAGCCCAATGGTGTACTAAATATTCTCCAAATTCAGGATAATCTCTAATTACTTGATGAAAATATTCTCCAATATCGCTAGTAGGAGTACCTGGATATTGAGAGACATAGGAAACGCCAGCTTCAAGGCATCCTCTCACAAGAGCCTCATTCCCGAGCATTAAAACTTTTCCTTCACTTTTTATAAAACGAACATCTTTAATCATAATATTACCCCTTAGTTCATACGCTGATTAATCTATAAATCAAAATTAAATACCATATATAATTTATTGGTATCAAGTGCTATGATGAAAAAGAAAAAGAAAATTATTGCTTAGCGATTTTTCTCTACCATTTTTTTGGCGATAAATTCGAAAATTTGCTCTACAGTATCTCCAGTTTTGGAAGAACATTCAAAATGACCTATTAATTCATAAGTATTTGATATCTTCAATGCTTCTTCAGAAGTTACTGATCTCTTATCTTCAAGGTCAATCTTAGATCCTACCATGATAATAGGGATTTTACCTTTTTTATCAGATACAAAATATTCGAAAATAGATAACCAGTCTTTAATTTGGCCAAGGCTAGAATATCGGGTTGTATCATACATAAAAATACCTCCATCAGCTCCTTTTGCAAAAGCCGGTAAAAGAACTCTAAAACGATCTTCTCCCGCAAAATCCCACATCCGTAGTGTTACTGGTTTCCCATCTACTTCTACATTTTTAACACTAAAATCAGCACCTATTGTCATCTTAAGATCTTCCTTGAAGATTCCTGTAGCAAATCTCCTGATCAAAGTAGTTTTACCTACTCCACCATCACCGAAAACACATACCTTAAAAGCAAGCTTCTGTTCGATTTTAAACACCAAATTTTCGATTAAACAAACTATATATTATGATTTAATGAAAAATTTTAAATTAAAACAATTTTTACTTTTTTTACTTAATAATATCAGTTATGAAGCAAGTCTCTATTATTTTTATCCCCTGAATTTGAGAGATCTTTTCTTCAATAAGCGGGTTAAACTTATCTATAGAAGGTATATCAACTTTCATTAAAAGTCCACAATCACCTGATAAACGCCATATATTTTTAATTTCTTCAATTGATATCAGATCTTTTAAAATTCGCTTAATGTCTTTGAAATCTGGTACAGCTTTTATTGTGGCACTGATATTTTGTTTTGAATCTATATTGTAATCAATAGTAAAACGTGTGATAACTCCTTCTTCTAATAATTTTTTAACACGCCTTCTAACAGTAGCCTCAGTTTTATCTATCTTCTGGCTGATATCACTAAATGAAACTCTGCTATTGTTCTTTAATTCCTCTATTATTTTAAGATCCAATAAATCTAATTTTTTAGACAACTTTAAACTAAACCAGCAAATTAATACTTAACCATTTAAACTAGTTAATAATTGTGATAAATTGTTTATTAAATTATTTTTTCCTATCAATGTTGTTACTATTCAGAATTAAAATTTAATAGCCCAATATTAAATGGTTTAGAAATAAGAACTTAAAATTACGATTCTAAATACTTCTTTAAGTCAATTAATAATGTTTTTTCTTTTTCACCCGTCTGGGTAATTCTAACTTTTAAAAGTTCTCCGTCAATTGAAGCATTTATTAATTTTAGTTCCCTTACGCTTTCAATTCTAGGTTCTTTTTCCTCTTCACGTTTTGTTTTAGATTTCAAACATGTGTGATATTCATCATAAAGATAACAATTCTCACAACAAAAACCAATTGGCATATAACCTACAATTGAACATCTATCAAAGAAATCACAGTTGCAATTTTGGCACATCACAATATTATTAGATTTGATAATATTTAAATCTGAACATTAAGTTTGGAAAATTGAACACAATTATTCAAATCAATCATTCAAATTATTAAATTCAGTCATATTTATTAAGAAAATCAAGCAAAATCAAACATTTATAAAATTGAATGATTAATCCATTATCAAAATGAGCAAAATACAAAAGAAAAATATATTTATTGGAAAAATAAAAAGCTCTGTAATAAATTATAACTTCATTTCGAAGTTTTACTTTAGCAATTTTCTGATAAATTTAATAAATTTATCATATTTACTTAACCATCAAAAACTATTGAATATAATTACAATTTGAAATTTTTGTCAAAATGAGTGTAATTAATTTTGAGTTTCGGAATGAAGTATTGAAACATAATGCATCATTGAGCTATTGCTATCAATGTAGCACTTGTAGCGGTGGCTGCCCTGTTGCTTTATTAACAAATGGAAAATATAATCCTAGAAAGATAATTGAAGAAGCAATCTTGGGTCTGAAAGATAAATTGGTGGAGAAACAAGAACCAAATTCATGGTTATGTTCAACATGTCAAAAATGTGTTGAATTATGTCCTCAGAAAGTTGAACTTACTGAAATTTTCACTTTAATTAAAAACTTGTGTTTCGAGAAGAGCAAGGTACCTGATGGTTTTATTGCTCAGGGTCAAGCAGTATTAGAAAATGGGGTTGCTATACCATACAGTAAAGCAATATTAACCCGTCGAGAGAAATTAGGACTTCCTACAATCAAAACAGCTCCAGTTGATGAAATTAAGAAAATCTTAATTGAAACTAATTTTGAAAAACATTTACCAAAGGAGAGTGCCTAAAAAATGAGTTTCGATCTTTTTCTTGGCTGTGTAATTCCCGCGAGATTACCATATTTAGAAACTTCCTCCAGAAAAGTATTTGAAAAGCTAGGTATTAAGTTAAATGATGTTGATGGGTTTAGTTGTTGCCCAGATCCGACGGGAATAGAACAATTAGACCATAAAACTTGGTTAGCATTAGGAGCTAGGAATTTAAGCCTTTGCAACACCAATAATGGCGTAGTATCATTTTGTTCTGGCTGTGTAGAAACCTTAAAAGGTGTTAATTATGCCATCAACAAAGATTCTCATACTAAAGAAGAAGTAAATCAAGTTTTAAAAAAGGTAGGAAAATCTTACGGTGGAAAAGTCGAAGTAAAGCATTTTGCTGAGCTACTTTATGAGTATTTAGATAAAGTCAAGGCTTATGTAGAAAAACCCTTAGATGGCTTCAAGGTTGCGGTACACTATGGATGCCATTATCTAAGACCATCAGAAATAATAAATTGGGATGACCCATTTGAACCTAAGACTATAGATGAAATAGTTAGAGCACTTGGAGCAGAATCTTTGGATTATCAAATGAAAATGGAGTGTTGTGGGAACCCAGTTGAGAAAACTGATAAGGATTTATCTCTCTTAATGATTGATCAAAAATTAAATGCGATTCAAAAGGCAGGTGCTAATTGTGTGGTAGTTGTATGCCCCGCATGTTATCAACAATATGAGTTTAATCAGAGGGAACTCAATAAACGAAATGAATCAACTTATGAATTTCCCATATTCTACTTATCAGAACTAGTCGCTTTAGCGTTTGGTTTCAAACCTGAAGAATTAGGATTTAATTTTCACAGAATTAAACCAAGTAAATTATTCGAGAGTATAAAATTTACTCCTTAATTTTAAAATTTAATAAAATAATATTCAAGGAAATAAGAAAAAATGACTGAAATTGAGCCTAAAAAAACCATACTAAAAGATGTTAAAATCTTCAAGGATCTTGAAGATGAGATTATCAAAACTAATAAAT
>JAHQWI010000185.1 GCA_029856085.1 Promethearchaeia archaeon
ATAAATATTAATTATCTAAAATTATTTGAGTACCCGCTTTTCCTTCTAATGCTTCCTTTATTTTTTCAATAGAAGTAATAATAGCTTTTTCTCCTCCTGCTTCCAAAAAATTTATAACTGCTTGAATTTTAGGACCCATACTTCCAGAAGGAAAATGTCCTTCCTTTAAATATTTCTTCGCTTCAGATACCGAGAGTTTGTCTAAATCTTTTTGATCAGGTTTCCCGTAATTGATTGCAACTTTTTCAATATCAGTCGCAATCAATAGAATATCTGCTCCAACTTTTTCAGCTAATTTAGAGCTTGCGAGGTCTTTATCTATGACTGCTTCAACACCATACAATTTTTTTTCCTCTTTTATAACAGGTATACCACCACCTCCGCACGCTATTACAATCCAACTACCCAACTCCATTAACTTCTTAATTTCACGCCATTGATATATTTTTATTGGCTTGGGAGAGGGAACTACTTGACGCCAACCCTTAGCTGTTTTCACTTGTCCTTGTTTTGTCCGGACAGGATAGGCGGGGCCAATTGGTTTTGTAGGATTCTTAAAAGCGGGATCATTTGGATCAACTTTTACATAAGTTAAAATTGTTAAGAAAAGTTTCTCTTCATCAAGTCCTATTTTCATTAGCTCCTCGTCCAATGTACTCTCAATCATGAAACCAATCTGACCTTGAGTCTCAGCAACTAATATTTGTAAGGGCCTTTTCGAAACAGCTTTAGTCGCTTCTTGTTGTAGTAATAAGTTACCAACTTGTGGTCCATTACCATGAGTTATGATAATATTATATTCCCTTGCTAATTCTGCAATTTGACTAATTGGTACTTGTAAATTTCGAAATTGCTCTTCAGTTGTTCCTTCTTCACCAAATTTTATTAAAGCATTACCGCCAAGAGCTACTATCAATGTTTTCAATTAATAAACCTCTAGGTAAAATTACATAAAAGTAAAGGAAAAATAGATAATATTAAACTTATTATTTAAAATTTTTCTCGTAAAAAGAGCATAATTGCTTTTTGAATGTGTAAGCGATTTTCTGCTTGATCAAAAACTATTGATTGAGGTCCATCAATAACCTCAGCTGTTTGTTCATATTCTCTCATGGCCGGTAAACAATTCATAAATGCCGCATCTGGCCTTGCAGCTTTCATTATCGATGATGTAACTTGATAGGGCATAAAAGCTTTTTTCCGTTCTTCTTCTTGTTCTTGTGGTATCCCATAGCTCATCCAGCTATCAGTATAAATTACATCAGAGTCTTTAGCAGCTTCAAATGCATCATGAACTACTTTTACCTCAGCACCACTACTTTTTGAAAGTTCTAACACTTCATCTATGACCAATTGTTCAGGTGAATAATCAGGATTTTTAGGACAGGCAATATCCATTCTCAAACCAAACATAGCAGACATCCTCATTAAGTCATATGTTACATTATTATTAGCATCTCCAAAATAGGATAATTTAAAGTTATCAAGTCTACCCTTTTTTTCTTTGATTGTTTGAAAATCTCCAAGAATCTGGCATGGATGCGCAAAATCATCAAGCATGTTAATTACTGGAACATCTGCATATTTAGCGAGATCCCAAATGTCTTGCCTTTTGAAGACACGAGCAGCGATTATATTGACAAATCTCGATGCTACTTTCGCGGTGTCACTAATATTTTCTTTCTTTCCTAAAGGAGAATCTTTAATTGAATAGAATATAGCGTGTCCTCCTAATTGTTGCATACCTGTTTCAAAAGAAATTCGAGTTCGCAGGGATGGTTTTTCAAATAGCATCAAAAGTGTTTCTCCTTCTAAGGCAGAGTTATATTTTTTAGGATTTTTCTTAATCTCAATAGATTTATTAATAACCTTCTCGCACTCTTCTTTTGAAAAATCTGAAACTTTTAATAAGTGTCGAACCATCTTAATACAATTTGAATTTTTTAATAGTAATTATGATAATAAAAAGAAAGATTAGATATAAATCAAATAAACTTACTATAATCAAAAAATAAATTACCCTCATTGAAGTTTGGTTGTCAGATTTCGGATATTTATTTTAACACTTCTTCTCCATAAAACTCACGCTTGTGTGATAAACTATTTAAAATTTCATGGTCCTGAGAAGTTGTTTTTTCTATCAGAAGACGACCTAAAAGTTCACCCAAACCTGGACCTAGCATGAATCCTTGACCACACATTCCAACCGCATTAATATATCCCTTTACTTCGTGAACTTTTCCCACTATTGGATTACCATCTGGGGTCATTGGGTATAACCCGCGCCATATTCTTCTAATTTTTATATTCCTTAAACGTGGTAAAAGGTTTATCATTCTTTTTGAAATTTGAGGTAAAAATAAGCCAGTCTCTCTACGATCGATCCCCAGAATATTTGGATTAGGAGTCAGACAAAATAATATCTTTCCTTCCTTATTTTGATAGAAATAATAATTTTTAGAATCTCCGAATTTTTCATCAATACATGGTCTAATATCAACAATCATGGTGCTAAAGAAATTCTTTACGGGCTCGGTGATTCCTGCTTCATGAGAATCTGGTATAACCGGTATATCTAAACCTACCGTACTACCAATTTCTTTAGCATGAGCCCCAGCTGCATTAATAACATATTTAGTTTTATATTTTCCTTTTGTTGTTTTAATACCAATAACATTGTCTTTTTTAGTTAGAATATCTGTTACTTTTTCATTAAATCTATACTCTGCTTCTAATTCTTTAGAATTTCTATAAATAGAATGTAAAGCTAATAATGGAGAAGCATTTCCATCTTTAGGACTATAAGTACCTCCCATTAATCCCTCATCATTGATTCCAGGGACTAATTCTTTGATTTTTTCGGCATCGACAAAATCGATATTTAAACCATAACTTTTCTGGAGTTTAACGGTATCTTTGAGCAGCTTTTCATCTTCTTCTGAAAAAGCTAAAAAAGTATATCCTCCTTGGATCCACCAAATGTCGTCTCCATATTTTTCTTCCCAACTAGAAAAAATTTCTATTGATCTTTGACAAAGAAGAGATTTTCCGATATGAGAATGAGTACTCCTTATACCCCCAATTGCGTGTTTATTATCTGCTTGTGCAACTGAAGGTAATGAATCAATAACTAAAGTTTTAAGACCATCTCTGGCAGTTGCTAGAGCTGTTGGGACCCCAACACTGCCAGCACCAATGATAATTACATCATATTCGACCAATGTTATTTTCCCTCCTTTTTTTCTCTAGCTAAAGCAAAAATACCCATTGGTACTTCAATGAATAATGGACGTTTTGTCCCTGGAGTAATATCGTCAATCGAAATACCTTCCTCTTGAAATACTCTATTGATTAAAGGAGTGCAAGTTTTTCCACCACACGCACCCATACCAACTTTAGTTAGAGCTTTTAGTTCGTTAAAATCTTTTACACCCGAGCGAATCCATTTTCGAATCTCTCCAACTGACACACGTTCACATCTGCAGACAATTATATCATCATCTGTAAAATCTTTTTCATAGATTTCAGTAGGCTCGGAATATGTGCTTTCAACCAGTTTTATAGCAACAGCTTGTTTTGCTATTTCTGATGGTAGTTTAACTGTTATTAATTGAGTTTTAGGAAATTCTTTTAGGATCCTTGTTCTATAAACTTTAAATTCGCCTAACTCTTGATCATTGCTCACAACAATAATTTTATGATCTTTTTCTAGCTTATTAGCTGTGAGTTCGAGAGGAAATGTAATAAATGGATTATTTTTATCCTTTCTGTAATCTTTTAATAGAACGGCCAACCCAGGACAAACAGCGACACATTTACCACATCCTATACATTCTTGATCATCTTTAAAATATGGTAACTGCGTAATTAAATCATCAATTGTTTCAATCTGTTCATTTGGACAGACTGTAGTACAAGGATTACAAGGAATTTCTTGATTACAATAGAAGACTGGAAAAATCCCTTCCTCTTTATGTGAAAAATCTATATCAACTGGGGGTGGAGGTTTTGCTTTCATAATTTCAGAATATTTCTGAAGTTTTTTTAAGTCCACTTCTGTTTTAATTCCAATTTCTTTTAATATCTTTAAAGCTTCAATTTTACCCGTGAATATTGCTGCAGAAGCTTCTGCTATTTCTTGAGCATCCCCGGCAACCCAAACTTTTAATCCATATTCCATTGCTTTCTGGTAAAACTCATTAACTGGGTTTAAACCAACTGCAATCAATATGGTATCACAGATAAATGTTTTTTCAGTTCCAGAAATGGCTTTAAATTTCTCATCTATCTGTGCTATCGTTATAGATTCAACTTGATTATCACCATTTGCAGAAATTATTGTATGATTTGTAAAAATAGGAACACCTAATCGTCTTAACTTATCTTCATGAACCTTATAACCACCGCATTGAGGCATTGCTTCAATTAACCCAACAACCTCAATTCCTGCTTGAATAGCATGATAACCTGCAATTAATCCAACATTTCCTCCTCCAACAATAAAAGTTTTTTCCGCAGCTCTAATTAAATCACGATTTACTAACGTTTGAAATGCACCAGCACCATATACTCCTGGCAGGGTATTACCAGGAAAAACTAACATCTTTTCACGTGCCCCAGTGGCAACAAGAAGATATTTAGGTTTAACTAATACATATTTTTTATTATTTTTGAGAATTCCAACATACCCATCACTAAAAACTGCTAAGCACACGCTATTTAGCCAAACCTGAACATTTTGTAATGAAAGGACTGATTGCCCAAGAATTTCTGCTATATCAATACCACGTTTCCCGGCATACACATCCTCTTGAGAACCAAAAAATTTATGAGTTTGAAGGACCAACTTACCTCCAAATCTATCTTTATCATCAACCAATAGTACATTAAGTTTTGATTCTCCTAAGATTTTAGCTGCTGAAAGCCCTGCGGGTCCAGCACCAATTACTAGAACCTCAAGATTCATAACCTCAGAATCCCCTACACTTATAGGCTTATCTTCGACAGGTAATTCTGGCAACCCATTACAACTCTTTATGATCATATCTTCAATAAGAGGAGTCATACATGCCTTAACTGGTATACCATTCGCAATTACATTGCATTGAGAACATTGACCATTAGCACAAAAAATTCCTTGAGGACTTGAATCCTTAACATGATGTCCAAAAACTTTAATTTTATTGAGAAATAGCGCAGAGGATATAACCATCCCCTCATATCCAGATAATTTTCTGCCATCAAAACTAAATGTGATCTTTTTTCTTTCAGGTATTTCCAATATGGGATGAGATGTTATATTCTCCATTTGGATTCTTTCTAAATTATTAAATAATATATTAAATTACTGGTGTGGTTTTATTACAGATAACACATCATCATAGTCTATGCTTAATTCTCTTACCATTTCTATTGTTGGACAGCCCTTCTGATTCCAACCACGCTCTATATATACCGCTGCTTGGAGTTTTGAATATTGTTCTTCTCGATGTTGTCGAAGCTTCTTTATTTTTTCGTCAGTAGATTTACCTCTAATATCGAGTCCTAATTCTTCAAGTTGTCCATCATATCTATCAACTCGACTCTCATATTCTAAAGGAGTTACTGGACCCACTGCCCTGTAAGGTAAATTTGAATCATGTTCTCGAAGTCCTTTACCCAACCTAATGTTAAAAATCCTTTGAAAAGTATATACTCTTTCAGACATTTTTAGGAGATCATATGTCGTCGATTGACGCCCCGTTACTGTTGAAAAATATTCAGTGTACCATTTTATATGATCAGGAATTTTCGCACGAACTAACTCTCCCGTTTTAGGATCTTTAATTGGGTATTCTTTTTGACTTAATGGTTGTATATCGTTCCAGGGAAGCTTACAGAGTCCATTTAGCGAAAACCAGGTCCTCCAATAAGGGAAGAAACGCAGAGCTTTAGCTTTATCTTCGAAAGTTGGAATTGAATTTCTAATCACATCATCAAAAATAAGCCAAGCTTCGTCATGTTGAGGCCCCTTATTTGTCAGTCCATATCCACCTTGTTGGGCTAATGATTCTTTGGTCACATATTCGGAAAATTCTAATCCTTTATGTTCCATTCCGATATCTTGTAAAAATTTTGGATCTGCTCCATATTTCTCAGCAAAAATCTTTTTCATTTCTTTAATTCCTTGACCAACAACTATTCCAAATCCTTCTCCTTTAGCCATTTGATGTATCAATTCCATAGCTGCTTTAGCATTCCCAAAACTAAGATCCAGACCACCGGTAATTTCCTTATTTAGTATACCTTCTTCATAACATTCCATTACGAAAGCAATACCCGTACCCACACTTATTGTATCGAGCCCATATGTATCTGCGTAAAAATTGACTTCTAATACCCACTTTGGATCCCATACACCCCAATTAGAACCACAACCAGCAATTGTTTCATATTCGGGTCCATCTACAATTACTATCTGGTCCTTAAAAGGACCTGTTAAGACTTGATGACCTTCAGAATAGTGAGAGCAACTAACCGTGCAGCCAATCCAACAACCATCAGCTCCTTCCTTTCCAGAATAGATGGTTCTCATGATTTCTCGACTATAGGGAATATCCTTTCCGCTTATTTCTTTATGCATTCCAAAACGAAAGTTTTCAGTTGGCAGAAGATCAACAACATTCATAATATCTGGGAGATGTCCGGTCCCAACTCTACGCATTTCGTTTTGTATTGGATCAAGTTTAATAATTTCTTGACTATGCATTTTTCCAATTCTTCTAGCTTCTTCTAAATCTGCTGGATTATTTGAATTGATTGTTACTTTTGGAGAAAGGCATACTAAAGCTTTGAGATTCTTGTCTTTAAATACAGTTCCAATTCCACCTCGTCCTGCTTGTTTAGATGATGCCCAATTACGACCACGGACAAACCATGAAAAATTTAACATCCCCCATTTAGTATGCTTTGCCGCAGGTCCAGAACTTACTACTGAAACACGTTGTTTTTCAGCATCATCTTTAGCATATTTTTCTGTTAATTGTTGCGTAAGTTCGTGAGAATATTCAGAAAGTCCTTCAGAATCTTCTACTTCTTTTATTTGAACTAATCCTTCTATTCCATCAATATAAATTATTACGTCATTCTTCGCTTTTCCTTGTATTTCTAGTGCGTCAAATCCCGAAAATTTAAGGTATGGTCCGAAATAACCTCCAACATTAGAATCCATAATAATTCCTGTTAGAGGCGATATCGAGGTAACAATTGATTTTCCAGAACCAGGATAAAAAATATTTCCTCCTAAGGGGCCAGAGGAAATACAAATCTCGTTTTCAGGATCATTCCATTTGATAATAAGATCTTTTGGAAGTGAGTTCCACATTAACCATAAATCAAAACCTTTTCCTCCAATAAACTTCTCTTTCATTTCATGAGAAACAGGTTTTATAGCAATTTCATTGTTAGTTAAATTGATATACAAAGTTCGGTTTACGTAACCTTTTTGAACCTCTCGAAGTTCGTAATTTTTTTCAGCTATAATCATCAAATTTCACTTCAATAAGTGTTGCTAATATGATATTTAAAAAATAAAAATATAAAATTATAATGATTAAATAGGATTTTATTTTAAATTAATCCCTTATTTTAAATGTTGTTTAATAAATTTATCAAGCACTTCTTCAATAGTTGGACTTTTTATTGCTTCTATATCGTAGTTTACTCTTACTATTGGTTTGTTACATTTAATTAATTTACCAAGATCTATTGGACTGCCATCAATAATAATTTCCGCTTCTGCGTTATTGAGTGTTCGTTCCATATCAGCAATTTGTTGGTCATTATAACCCATTGCTGGAATTATTTCAGTAATTTGGGGAAATTCTTCAAATAGATTTTTCATTGATCCCGTAAGATAAGGTCGAGGATCTACAATTATTGCTCCGTTATTCTTGGCAGCGACATAACCTGCCCCATATGACATATTCCCATGGGTCAACGTCGGACCATCCTCAACTACTATTACTTTCTTTCCATTCAAATTTTGATTGCCTTCTACAGTTACAACAGAATTTGTATAGATTCTTATTGCATTTGGATTTAATTTATCTAAATTTTCTTCCACAATTTTAACATCTTCTGTCTTTGCACTATTCATTTTATTAATGACAAAGGCATCAGCGTATCTAGCATTCACTTCACCAGGATGATACTTAAGTTCATGCCCTGGCCTCAATGGATCGACGACTATGAACAATAAATCTGTGACATAGAACGAAATTTCGTTGTTCCCCCCGTCGAAAATGATTACATCTGCTTCTTTTTCTGCTTCCCGAATTATTTTTTCATAATCGACACCAGAATAGATAACAAGCCCTTGCTCGATGTAAGGTTCATATTCTTCTCGTTCTTCAATTGTACATTCGTATCTATCTAAATCTTCATATTTTTCGAAGCGCATAACATTCTGTTTAACTAAATCACCATAAGGCATCGGCTCTCTAATAGCTACTACCTTATATCCTTTACTCTTTAAGTATCTATAAGTTGCTCGAGAAACTTGACTTTTTCCACATCCAGTTCTCACAGCACATATTGCAACAACCGGTTTATTAGCTTTTATTTGAGTAAATCTTCCTGACATTAAGCGGTAATTAGCACCGGCAGCAAGAGCTCTTGAGGCTTTGTGCATTACTTCTTCATGAGAAACGTCCGAATAAGCAAACACCACTTCATCAACATCATTTTTTTTAATTAAATCTTCAAGTAACTCTTCTGAAACCATTGGAATTCCATCGGGATATAATTTGCCAGTTAGTTCTGCTGGATATTTTCTTTCAGCATTTTCAGTAGTACCAACGTTTTGTTCCCCAGCGATTGTAAAAGCAACTACATCATACTCTTTATTATCCCGAAATACTGTATTAAATAAGTGGAAATCCATTCCAAGCGCTCCGATAATAACAACTTTCTTTTTCTTCATAGAAATTGACCATTCTTCTTATATTCTTTAAATTCTTATAATAATTAATTTGGGATTTGTTATAATAGTTATTAATAGTATTATGGGAATAACAACCCACTTATAGTGTAATCCATACATCTAGTGGATTTTCAACTTTTGGTCCCAAAGACTGAAATGATTCATGCTTGAAGTGAACATCACATGAATATATGATTTCGATTTCTTTATAGATTGGTAAGATACAGAGATAATCCCAGATATGGATTCCACTTTTTAGGCTCATTTCTAAAGCTTTATTTATATGTTTGATTGTATTCTCATGCCAGATAATAAATTCACTTGTTAGTAATTGAAAACAATAACTTTGTACATTATCTAATGGGATTCGCATCCCTCGAAAACCTAAAATATGAAATATTTCACAAAGTTGATGGTATGTCATAAATATTTCATTTTGACTTATTTGGTTTGTTAAAAATTTTTTAGCTTTTTCATGGAAATTGCTAGCATTCTGAAAATCTGATTCCTTTGAAAATTTTTCGGATTTAGGTTTCTTTTTAGAAAAAATCCATATTTCAGTATCTATAAAAACTCTCATTCTATACACCAATATCTTCAAAATCATATTCTTTAAAATCATCTGGTCCCGCTCCTTCAACAGTTTCTTCTAATAATTCAAGAAATTTCTTTCTATCTTGCTTAAGTTTCAAACTTTTCGATGAATTTTTATCTGTATCTTTTTGTTTTTCTTCTAAAAGATAATTTATTGCCCCTTCTAAGGTCACTCTTTTACCCCTCTCTTTAATCAATTCCCCTGCTAAACGATGCAATTTTTCAAGAGTCTTTTTTGATACTTTTATAGTTGTATTTTTACTCATGTGATATATATAGTATACTGAGTATATAAAGTATACTTCCTTATTTTTAAATATGGAGAAAATCTTAAATCTTTCATTTAAGAGATTAATATATTAGTATCAATGATGAGCTTCATTTTTCTAAATTTCTAAGATATTCCTTATGTTTTTCCCAGCTTCTTTTAGTAATTTCATTGCTAATTTCTTCCACATCGTCTAAAGTCAACTTACTTTTTGAAGTTAAATCTTCAGTCATTTCAATTTTTTCAATATAGCGTTTTAGTGCTGACTGTGCAATTGAGTCCCATTTAATTTCTGGATGTTTTTTCATTTTTTCATATAAAGTTGCTGGAATATTAAGTTTTAGTTCTGTCATGTCTTATCTACAGTAAAAATACTATCTTAAGTATATTCTTTCAATTCCACCCCGAATCAAAAAAAAGAAACCCTAAGGAAAGCAAATTTTGAAAAATTTCTTAGAATTATAATCTCTTCCATCATTAATTGAAATATCTTTAAATTACTTTCTATCTTATAAATTTTCTATTTTATCATGGCTAAAAAAAGAAAAAAACGTGTAAAGCGTGGTCATCCAATAGCAATTCTTATTGGTCTGCATAATAATGATGCTGTATTTTGGAGAATATTCAGTGAGACTATTAGGCTACACTTCAAAATAAATCGTGGAAGGAAGAGAAGAAATCAAAATAAAAAGCAATTATATCATTTTCATGAGGAAATCATTAACTCATTAAGACCTATAATTAAAGAAGGCATCAGAAGTGTAATACTGCTCTCCCCACCGAAAGAAGAATATTCAGATGAGTTTCTTAATCACGTTAATAAACATCATTCATGGTTATTAAAAAAAGGGGATAAGCAGGTTGTCTTTTCTAAGATCATAGGTAATCAAGCGAAGACTCAAAAGGATGTGTATTACCTAAGAACACAAGAATATTTTAAAGACATCGTTGATAATACTTCAAATCAAGAGGGGTTGTTAATTTTGGAAGAATTGATGGAAGTAATTAACAAAAATGAAAAGTTCTCAAAAATTCTTTATACATGGAGAGAAATCGATCATGAACTAAGACTATTTAAAAAAAATCCTAATTTACCTAAACCAAATTATATTATTCTAACTGAAGAATATCTAAAAAATCCAAAAAATAGAAATAAAACACATCGAATTTTACAAATCGCAAAAAATCTTGAGATTAAAACTAAAATTGTCAGCCAGGAATCCGAAGCGGGTGCCATCGTAGGCCAATTTGGGGGATTAGTATGTTATTTTAGATGATAGTTGGGTAAATAACTAACTTTTTTTGAATTGAACCTTACTTTATAAGTTTGAGAAGAAAAATTTTATTTTATTCTATTTATTTCTTAATATATGAATGCGAAGGAGAGATATCTAGCAGTTCTTGACGATAACAAAAGGAAAGAGTTAGATCGCGTTCCTACGTTTGTCCAGTATATTCGTCCAGAGTTTGTTGAGTTGCATCAACAAAAATTTGTAAACAAGATGGTGCCTTTCAAGTCAGATATTTCCAGATTTAAGGACGCATATTTTATGGGATTTGAATCCGTTTTTGCGAATTTTCATCCTGGTTTAAGGGTAAGTCGAGTAGAGGTGGAAGACGAAAAAGGTTGCATAAAAAAAATATTCAAATGCAAAATTTTTATTTTTTCTTAAAATCAAAAATAAGAGTAAGAAATAAATATGTGATCTTCATATATCATCATATATGATCATATTAGATGCTTCTCCATTAATCCATCTTACTAAGATTGGTAAATTAGAATATATCATTGGTCTTTTTGACTATATTATAATATCTAATGCCGTATATAAAGAAGTCATTGAGGAAGGGATAAAAGCGGGATATACTGATGCTACTCTTATATTAAATTATCTTAAAAATGATAAAATCAAGAAAATTAAGATTGAAAATCCCGACCCATTATTAGAAGATTATCTACATCCTGGAGAATCGGAATCAATTCAATTGGCAAATCATTTAAAAATTATTTTAGTTATAGATGAAAAAAAAGGGAGATTAATAGCAGAGCAGAAGGGGATTGAATTTTTAACCACAGCTGATGTGTTATTACTCTTATTGAAGGAAGGTTTAATAAATTTTGATTTTTTTAAAAAAAATCTCGCAAAATATTCTGCGGATGGATGGTTAGGAGCTGATTTATATCAAAAATATTTAGAAGAGGGAAAAAAATATGAGTGAAAGGTTATCAATTGTTATTCCATCAGAAATGCATGATGATCTTGAAAAATTACAAAAGATATTAAAAATGGATAAAAGTACTGTAATTAGACATTTACTTTCTAAATCTATCCGAGAGGTAAAAATAGAAACTTTGTTAGATGAATATAGGAAGGGAAAATTGTCTCTCGGGAAAGCTGCTGAATTAGCGGGAGTTAATTTATGGGAATTTATTGAACATTGTAGGAGGAATCAAATTAAATTAGATCTAACTGAAGAGGAAGCGGAAATTGGAATACGCAGAGTTGAGAAAATTGACATTCAAAAATATAAAAAAACTATTAAGAACTCATTAGAATCACTTGAGAAATGAAAATTAATAAGATCTGGCAACTTAGTTCCGGATGGTTTATAGAAATTGAATTTATCTTGGAATCTTTTATTAAATTTGAATAAATAACTTCGCTGATGGTTTTTGTACAACCTGTCCGAATGGTAAAGTAACAATATATCCTTCAAAATCAACTTCTTAAGATATTCCAAATCAAGTGTTTTTTAATAGGAACTTTTTTATATATATTTTAGATAATACATTTTAATTAGGAGGGAGTTATGTTTATGCAAAAAAAAATAATCAAGTTGTTTGGCTTTATTATTTTTACTTCATTATTTCTTAATCCTATCTCAATAAAAGCGATAGATTATTCCTCTACTTTTACTGAAATTGGTTCTATAGCACCTGAGTCAGACATCATTAATATGCGATTAATCGATAACGATTTGGCTTTCCTCGCGGAAATTAATCGAGGTCTAACAATATATAATATAACCAATCCCCGTAATTCTTTGGAGTTGGATCATTATTCTCTTTCTTTTGTGCATGATATTGACCTTAACATTGAAAGAAAATTAGTATATATAACAGCTTCAACAGGCGTAAACATCTTTAACTTTAGTAATCCAAATCAATTGGAATTGCTGTCAGTCTACCTAAACTACTCTACTTCCACATATATTCAATTAAAAGGAGAGTTATTATTTGTTGGTGCTGAGGAACATGGCTTACAAATTGTTAATGTAACTGACCCAAATAATCCAATTATGTTAGACAATTGGATTGATGGCGTCGGTCATGTTGGTCCTGTTTATGTTTTAAATGACTTTGCTTTTGTTGGTATAAGAATTCCCAATATCAATGGACCACCTACTCCTATTGATTTAAAATTATTAGATATTAGTGATCCAAAAAATATCACATTTATAAGCACTGTTGATACTGATGAAGAATATGCTGGTGGTGCCCCTAAAGCACATAATCAAGATTTAGTCTATTTAAATGATTATGATAATGGATTGAAAATATTAAACTTCTCTGATCCTATGAACATAACCGTTTTAGGGATCTATTTTGATGGAGGATCGATAAATGATGTTAAACTTGTTGATAATGAAATAGCATGTTTAGCGGATGATGGTGAAGGCCTTAAATTTACTAATTGTTCTGATCCTGAAAATCCTATCAAGATTGGATCTTACAATCATCAATGGAGAACTCTGAGAGTTGCTGTGAAAGATGATATCGTTTATTTAGCTACTCTTGGAGGAGGTGTACGAATCTTGACGACAGGAGTAATTACAAATGCAATCCCTATACATCCTTTATTGATTTGCTGTAGTTTGATTATTGCATATGTATTTCTTCTATATAGAATAATTAGAAACAAGAAAGTAAAAAAAAATTTTTAAAACAATTTTTAAAACAAATTATTAGTATAGAAATTACTCAATTACTAGCTCTTTAATCATCTTTCTTGAATTTCTTATATCCAATAGTGTAGAAGAATTTTCAATGCTCAAGACATCTGACCAAATATCTAACTGTTGATCATTATATTCTGAGATCTCTTTAGACTCCTTTAAATCACTATAATAGGTTTCCATTTTTTTTACTTGTAATTGATTAGCGGTCCCATTTTTCTTCAAAGCTTTATAATCATCGAATGTAAGGCCCCATATTTGTTTTTCATAATTGCTATTACTTTCTTTTGAAATCTCTACAAGATAATTATTCCATAACATATTATCAATTGGAGGAACAACCATAATTGATATATTTCTATTTAATTTTCCATGAAGATTATCTCTTAGATAACCTCCTATTGAAATTTCAAAACCAAATAATGAAATAAAAATAATCTGTGGAATTATCTTAGAATATTGTTTAAGCTCTTTTTTATATAGTAATTGAGTATATTTCTGTACTTCATCTGATAGTTTAAGCATCTGAATTAATTTTAACGGTCGAAATTTCTTATTGGTAAAAACAAAAGTAATTTTAAGATTATAATTTTCTTTTTCTACCTCATCAGAATATTGATCTTCGATTTTTTCCAATGGTTTATTCAAATTATTTCTTGAACTCTTAGAAACGGGATTAGAAATCTTTTCTTCAAGTTCACTAATAACTAAATCAGCAATTCTTTGCTGAATTTCATTCTTAAAAGCAAAATTGTGATTTCTAAACGTACTAATAGAATCATTTTTTGACCTATTAATTTTACTCTCGATTAAATTTATGTAAGGATTATAAATCTTCTGCCACATTTCCGATAAACCATCCATATCTAATAATGAGAAAGGATATTTTCTCAAAATATTAGAATTAACTTCTGTATGTTCTGTCATTTATTTAAAACCTTTTTTTAATTTTAGGTTAGGTGAATAGAGAAATGAAGGGTTAATTTCTAGAAAAATTGCTCTATTCCCTTGATAGATTGATGTTATTTTGAGTGATAATCACTCTTCTAATCTCATAATATCTTCAATTTTAAGGATTCACTTTCAAAATAGCTATAAGATATTTGTCACTTTCTTTGTCGAAATCATTAAGAACGACAATGAAACATGAGATATGGTTTAAAAACAATTCTAAAACTTTAAGATTTTAAGGATCTTAAATTTTTTTTATGTCTGTATTAACAGAAGTAATAATGATATTTATATTTATCTTTAAATAATTCTAAATTCCTAAAACTCAGCAGACTTATGATTTTGGTTTTTTTTAAATCAAAAGCTGAAATCTTTTTAAGTTTAACCTCCTAAAATCCGCACTTCTTAATAAAAAATCTATATTTTGAATTGGATTTATAGTCTAGAATAAGGATTAAAAAAAAAGACTCCCAAAATTTGGAAGATTAATAATATTTCTACTCCCGATTCAGTAGCAGGGACACTTATAGACAATTTATCGAGATGCTGTCCTTAAGGTCTAATTTAGTAGAATTCACATTTCAGATTAATATTTATAGGAAAAAATAGAAAGAAAAAAAATTTCTTAACTAAATTAAGATAACAAATCGCTATCTATTATTTTTGATATTTATTCCACTTTTTTTCAAGATTTGGGTCTTGAAGTGTATCCATTATATACTTTGCGAATTCTTCACCTGTAACACCTGTATCTCTTCCAGTTAATACCAGTTTCTTTTCATAGGTAGCACAAATATCAAGAGCCATTTCAAGTTTTTTCGCTTTATCTACAAATCCTATGTGGTTTAAAAGTAATGCGGCAGCTTTTATGATACTCGATGGATCTGCGTATTTCGCTCGTCCTTCTTCAACCATTCTAGGAGCTGAACCATGAATTGCTTCAAACATGGAATATTCTTTACCTATATTCGCACTCCCGGCTGTTCCAACTCCACCTTGAATTTGGGCAGCTTCATCGGTTATAATGTCTCCATAAAGGTTCGGGGCGACAAACACTTTAAAATCACTTTGACGCGCAGGGTCAACGAGTTTTGCAGTTGCAATATCTATGTACCAGTCATCCCATTTTACTTGTGGGTATTCTTTTGCAATTTCTTCTGCCATGGCAAGAAATCTCCCATCAGTAGCTTTTACAACATTTGCCTTTGTTACAACCGAAACACGATTAATATTATTTTTTGCTGCATAATCAAAAGCTAAACGTATAATTCTATCTGAGCCTTGTTTTGTTATAACTTTAAAATCGATTGATAAATCATCAGAAATATTAATTCCGCGTGAGCCTAATACATAAGCACCCTCTGTATTTTCTCTGAAAAACATCCAATCTATTCCTAATTCGGGAACTTTGACTGGTCGAACATTAGCGAACAGATCCAACTCACGTCTCATCGTTACATTAGCACTTTCGATATTGGGCCATTTATCTCCTTTCCTCGGCGTGGTCGTGGGC
>JAHQWI010000184.1 GCA_029856085.1 Promethearchaeia archaeon
AGATAGGACATTTAATCTTTCTGGGATGGTTTTTCTTTGCCATTGGTTATAGTATCTATAACATCAATACAGAATTTCTATACATAATTTTAGGAGCAGTAGCGTCTTATCTCTTATTAGGAGTAAGAGTAATCCGTAAGATAGCCATTATAGCCTCTACAAAGAGTGAAATTAGAAATATTATTAATCAAAAAGTAGAAAGTAACGAATTAAAACCGTCAAAAAAAGGATTTATTAAATCTATAAAAGGTTTAATCATTAATCTTGTTAATGCTTTTAGTCATCCTTATATCATTATAACAGTATTTTTCATTGGCTACTTATTATATATGAATTTTGGTTATTTACAGATATTAGAACTTATTATGATAGTTTATACTATTTTTATGTTTATTGTATTTTCATCATTTATAATTATTAAATTTAAAACTTTTGAAAAGGACATTATCAAGATTTTTCAATCTACGGATTAATATGATTAATTAATAATTAAAATGATGCTTGAAAATCGATTAAAATAAAATTAAAAAATATAAAATAGGAATCTTTATTAAGCCAATATACTTAAAGCGTGGGTGAATAGGAATTAAAAGGCAATTAAGATCTCTAATCAAAAATATATTAAAGAGACTCAAAAAAATAAAAAAAAGATTAAAGAGATTAAAAAAGAAAAATCATAAAAATTTTAAATGTATTCTAATCCATAGGAAATCTTGGGCAGAGGATGTCTTTAAAGATATGCAAAAAAATAAGATTTTTTATCAAAAATTTAGTAAACCAAATAATTTAGCTATTTTAATGACACATAATTACACAACAAAAAGTTTATTAGAGAAAAATTTAGACTATTTAGGAATTGATAATTATGTCTGCTTGAATCGTCCTGAAGTAACTGAATGGAATCATATATACAAAATAACGTGGTTATTAGATTACCTCAAAAGTAGAAATTGTAAAGAAGATTTAATATTATATTGTGATCCTGCTGATACTATTTTCATTAATGATCCACAAAAGATTATAAACATATTTTCCAAACACAAATGCGAACTTTTATTTATGTCGACCACCATGCCACGTGGTTATCCTACTAAAGAATCTCGAATCTGGGCTAAACACTTTAATGGCACTAGTTATCAACATTTGAATGCTGGTGTATTTATAGGGAGAAAGAATTTCTTGTTAAAATTACTCGAAGAATTTTTAAAATTATTAAGAGAGATTCAATTCCGGAAACATCCAATATGGAAATTACTTAGAGATTATTATCAAGATAAAAATATTGATACTTATTCAAAAAAATCTTCACAAAATGAATTAAAAATTTCTGATCAAAATATATTTCGTTATATGCACCAAAAATATCCACAAGTTAAAATTGATGTACATAATGAATTAGCTATTAGGAATAGGATGAATTTAATTACGTATTTAAAATATTTTATATATAAATTTATTTATAACGATTAAGTAAAAATATAGCATAAAGCTAACATATTTTTCATTTATAGTGTTTACTCTCGTTATCTTTTAAAGAATTTATTTCAATATAGAGACGATAAATTTTTAATTTCTCAATTATTTTCATTTTTAAATTTTAGTGTTTTATTTTAAATTTTTATGTTTTATTTTAAATTTATCATGCAATTTAATTAACAATCTCATTATAGCATACTCAAAGGTACTAAGATGAACATTTTCTGGATTGTAACAGACTCAATTTGTAATTACGAGAGAGCTGATTTGCATGGTTTACTCCCAATTTATAAGAAATTAAAAAGCAATAATGTTGGATTTTATTTTGAAGATTGTATATCTCAATTTCCTTCAACTAATTTATCCCTTCTCTCATTTTTGACAGGTAGATTTCCCTATTATATATTCCCTGATTATTATCGCTCAATAGAAAATCTTCCAAGTTTAGAGTATGAAAATTTTATATTCCCTCTAAAAAAGGAGAATTATAATATTCAATCGATTATTTTTGGTAAAGAACAAGTAGAAATTGTAAAAGAGATCCTGAACCCATATTATGTGGAAGAGTTATATCAAGGTGACCACTGGCTAGATGCAAAGGAAATTTATGAATTATTTGAGCAAATAATAAGTGAATCTTTACCTAACGAGAAGAATTTCTCTTTAATTTTTTTTAGACCTAGTGATACTAAAGCAGATTTATATTTAAATAAAATAATTGATTTTCTAAAGGAAAATGGATTTTGGGAAAATTCAATATTTATCCTTAGCTCCGACCATGGATATTATGATAAGAATTTATATAAAAGAACAAAGTTATTACACTTCGATGACATTCACCAGTCATCCATGCAACCCGCTTTATTTATGAGATTACCAGAATCATTAACTAAAACTCCTCCAAAAATTATTAAAAAGCGTGTTTATTTACTCGACATTATGGAAACTATTCTTGATTATCTAAATATCAAAGCCACTCATGAGAAAGAATCGATATCTTTTAAGGAATTGATAGAAAAAGACATAGATATTAATAAAGACAGGATGGTTCGAGGTGATTGTTATTTAATGTTTCAATCGATTAAAAAAACTATGATCATTAAACAAAATTGGAAACTATGTAATAATAATGGAAAATTTTTATTATTTGATCTAGAAAAGGACCCTCTTGAAAAAAAGGATATTAAAGAAAATAATATGGAGATTTACAATGACTTATATCATTTCTATTTGAAATCAGAGCTGAAGGCATACGAAATTATTAAATCCACTCTAAATTCTCTTTATAACCGGAGTATTTTATCATCAATAAAATCTAAAAAAATTTATATTCCTAAGCAATTTCCTCCTCAACTAGTAAAATTTCTTAAAGAGAGTCTCCAAGAAAACAATATTATATTAGAACCATCTAAAGTTGCTAATTCAGTATCATCTAAAGATAAAAGCTTTACGACTATTCTTATTTATAATAGATTAACTGGATATGGTTTAAAAAAATTATATAAGAAACATAAGAACCTTACAAAGAAATTTATCATCATGGATACACAATTGAATGACTTAATTGATCAATTAAATAAAACAGGTTACTTTAAATTTGTCATGAGATCAATTATTGCTCGTAGAAAGCAATTATTTCAAAGATGGAAAGAAATAGTTGTTTGGATTCTGTATTTTCCCCTCTACTTTAATAAATATGTTAGAAAATATTATACTTAATCTAAAATATAGATCTAAATAGTACTTTCTTTAATTATATTGAACTAAAAAGACAATTTTGTTATCCTTTTCTATTAATTCAAAAGAAATTAATAGAATCAATAATTCTCTATAAAATAAGTTATACGCTATTAATTTATTAGTTTTAAGTATATACTAAAGGTGATATTACATAAAAGCAATAATCATAGCAGCAGGACCAAGTACTAGATTACGACCCTTCACAGAATATAAACCTAAATGTTTATTAGAAATTGAAGGGAAAACTATTCTTAATCGAGTTTTAGAAACTTTTTATAGTTGTGGGATTAATGAAATAGTTATTGTTCGTGGATATCAGAAAGAAACACTTAATTTACCGAATATTAGATACTATGATAATGATAACTTTTATAACAATAACATATTAGAATCCCTTTTTTACGCTGAACCAGAAATGGACGAAGAGTTTATTTTTACTTATTCAGATATCCTTTATAGTAAAAAAGTTGTTCAAAAACTCTTAGAGTCAGCTCATGACTTTAGCCTAATAATAGATACAGCTTGGAGACAACGTTATGAAAATCGGACAAAACACCCTACAGATGAAGCAGAACTAGCGATTGTAGAGAATGGTAAAGTAATGCATCTTTCAAAGTTTTTTAACCCTGATGCGGCTTATGGTGAATTTATAGGCCTAGGGAAGATATCTAAGACGGGAGCAGAAATTTTTACACGAAATTATAACCGTGCGAAATACAATAAAACTTGTAAGTTTGCAGGACGATTCCATGATTCTACCACCTTCGAAAAGGCGTATTTAACAGATATGTTTGAAGAACTTATTGATAGAGGATATCCTATTTATTCAGTAGATATCCAAGAAGGTTGGGTCGAATTAGATACAGACGAAGATTATGAATATGCTATACAATTAATAAAAGATGGAAAAATATAATAATACAAAATTCGTTAAGGTAAATAAAATATGAATGAAAATTTAGATTCTAGTAGTGAGGCCGAGGTAAAGAAAACATATAAATCATGGAGAAATCGTATATTTTTTACGGTTTGGATTACATATATGATCTACTATATTGGGCGTACAAATATTTCAATTGCGAAACCATTTATTATGGACGAATACGGAATTTCACTTGGAGTAATGGGATTAATAGGCACAATTTTTTTCCTTGCTTACGCCTTCGGACAATTTGTTAATGGATTTTTGGGTGATAAAATAGGTGCGAGACGATTTATTACAATAGGATTAATAATTTCAGCCGTCATTAATATATTTATGGGGGTTGCTTTTGACTTCATCTGGGTTGCATTTTTACTATGGGGTTTGAATGGATATTTCCAATCAATGGGATGGGCTCCTTCTGTAAAAACTATTGCAAATTGGCATCCTGTAGAAGAAAGAGGGAAATGGTCAAGTAGACTTGCTACATCATATTTGCTTGGAGGTGTCGTATCATGGATTATCGCTATATTTATAACTGATACCCTTAGTTTAAATTGGCGATTTTCTTTTATCATTCCCGGAATAATCATGGTATTCATGGCGATTCATTTTTATGTAAGGAATAGAAACGCTCCTGAAGAATGCGGTTTACCAACTATTGAAGAAGAATATGAGGGTAAAATTGGAATGGGTGATTTCCGTGACGATGAATTTGTAGGTTTTAAGTACACTGCCAAAACAGTTTTCTTTACAAAAACCGTTCTTTTTGCTTCTTTTGGTTTATTTTGTTTGAATATGGTTAGATATGGATTAACAGACTGGCTTCCATATTTACTCAGTCCTGAAGTAACTGGTGCTGCTGAATTTGCTGTATGGAAATCTATATTCTACCCAATTGGAGGTACAATTGGAGTTCTTTTAGGTGCGTGGATTTCTGATAAATTTGCTGGAAAAAGAAGAATACCTGTGATATGTGCTTTTTTTATCTTATTATCCCTAGTATTATTAATTTATACATTACTTCCCCCGCTTGACATGGTTTTTGGAATTCCTGTATTGATTTTAATTGGGATTTTGAATTTTGCACCGCATGCACTTCTAGTTGCTACAATACCTATGGAATTTGGTACAAGAAAAGCAGCGTCTGCTGCTACGGGATTTATTGATGGCTGGGGATATATTGGAGCTGCAATTACAACTTTTACTTCAGCAACCCTTATTGAGGTTGCAGGTTCTTGGGCTGCTTTTTTACTTTGGATAATCGTAGCATTAATAGGGGGTTTAGTTCTACTAGCGGATTGGAAAAGTCTTCCAGAAAGAAAAGAGTTTTTATAAGAACAATATTATAAAATTAATTTTTTTTTCTCTATTTTTATTTTGAACAATAATATAAATGGAAAACCTAATTAATTTTAGATAATTTAAGTAATTAAATTAATTTTAGGTTTAAAATAATATTCTAAACATTTCACAAACCAAAAATATATTACATAATTTATGAGATTTAAACCTGACTGAACATATGAGTGACAATAATGGAATTAAAAAAAACCAGTGGTATATTACCATATTTAAGAAGAGGATTGTTAAAAGAATTACTTCAAAAGAAAAAGATTGTTAAAATCATAGAGGCACACAACGGTCTTAGCGCGATAATTGCAAATAATATAAAAGAAAGTTATCAAGATGAAATTCTTGAATTTGATGGATTTTGGGTTAGTAGTTTTACTGATAGTGCTGCTAAAGGTTATCCTGATATCGAAGTAATTGGATTAGAATCAAGATACGAAACAATTAGACAGATTTTAAATAGCTCAAATAAGCCATTAATAATCGACGGAGATACTGGTGGCGAAGCTGCAAATTTTGAATATTTCATTCGTGCTTTAGAAGATATGGGAGTATCAATGGTTATTATTGAAGATAAAAAATTTCCCAAAAGAAACAGTTTAGAAAGCGGGACTATTCAAGATCAAGAAGAACCTGAGGTGTTTGCTACAAAAATTAAAAGAGGGAAAGACATTCAAATCTCTGATAATTTCATGATAGTTGCGCGCATTGAAAGTTTGATTTCTGGTTCAGGATTAAAGGATGCGATATATAGAGCTAAAAAATATTTGATGGCAGGTGCAGATGGGATAATGATTCATTCAAAGCAAAGGGATCCTAAAGAAATCTTAGATTTTGCCAGGGAATACGATAAATTATCAAGAGATTTAGGTTTCAGAAAACCACTGGTTTGTGTTCCAACTACATATAACACAATTACTGAAGATGAATTGGTAGATCATGGATTTAATATCGTTATATATGCAAATCATCTATTGCGAGCTGCTCATAAAGCAATGAAAGAAACTGCCTCAATCATTCTGAAGAACAAAAGAACATTTGAAGCGGAATCTATGTGTAGTCCTGTGAAAGCTGTTTTTAAAGATGTTGGGTTCTTAGATGTCAAAGAAAAAGATTTAAAATATATAAAAGGACCAACAAAAGTAATAATCCCTGCTGCAGGGAGTGATCAAGATTTCATTATTCCAAAAGGAATGACACCTTTAAATGGTAAGCCTGTTCTCCAACGACAAATAGAAACCTTAAACAATTGTAAAATTAAAGATATTATTGTTATAAGAGGATATGGAAAAGAGGAATTTAGTATGGGGGGTGCAAGATATATTGATAATGATGAGTATGAGAAGTTTTACATCTTATATTCTTTATTCAAAGCTGAAGAGGAAATGGAGGGGGGCTTTATTTTCATATATTCAGATATATTGTTTAATGACCAAATAATAAAAAATCTTCTCAGCACGAAAGGAGATATTATCTTAGTTCTCGATAATTCTTATACATATCATAAACATAAAATTGATAAAAATCTCGAACTCGTTCTAACGAAGAATAAACCAAGTGAACAAACAAGGGATCTCTATCAATTAGAAAACGAAATTATCAGAATAGGAAGAAGTATTAATATGGATATGGCAGATTATGAATTTACGGGGATAGCTTATTTCTCGGAATATGGTGTTGAAATCATCAGAAAAATATATAATGAGTGCAAACTGAGCCATAAGGGTAAATTTCATGAAGCAAATTCATTTGAAAATGCCTCTTTTATAGATCTTATACAAGAGGTAATAGATAGAGGGTTTAGAGTAGATATTTTGGAAGTACATAAAGGATGGTTTGAGATTCATAATAAAAAAGATATTGAAATTGCTGAAAGATTAATATAACTAATTTTTAAAAATGCGATATGAATATGAATGAATTTATTGGGAACGGTTCCATTAAAAATCTTCATAAAATTCTCTCAGAAAATAATTATAAGAACATCTTTTTTATTACAGGTAAATCGCCTTTAGAACAGGAGAATATTGACAAAACTTTAAAAATAATTAAAAATATGTCTCAGTTTTTTCACTACAATGATATAGCCCCGTCTCCTAGTGTTGAGGGTGTGGAAAAAGCCCTAAATTTATTTAATAAGGGTAATTTCGATTTGGTTGTCGCCATGGGAGGAGGTTCTGTTTTAGATATTGGTAAAAGTGTATCAGTTTTTTCTGCAAACGAAGGAAAAATTGAAGATTTTCTTTTAAAGAATAGAAGAATTAAAAAAAAAGGAACCCCCTTAGTATTAATACCCACAACAGCAGGAACGGGGAGTGAAGCAACTCATTTTGCTGTAATTTTTATTAAAAAAACAAAGTATTCCTTAGCAAATGATAAATACATACCCGGTGATTATGTGATTATAGATCCAGAATTAACATATAGCCTTCCAAAGAGGGTGACTGCATATACAGGTATGGATGCATTAAGCCAAGCAATCGAATCATATTGGAATATTAATTCTACAAAGGATTCAAAAGAATACGCAAGGAAAGCAATAAAACTCATAATGAATAATTTGTTAAAAGTTGTTCATAATCCCGATAAAGAATCTAGATACAATATGGCAATAGCCGCGAATTATGCAGGTAAAGCAATAAATATAACAAAGACTACTGCTTGTCATGCTATTTCATATCCTATTACTTCATTTTTTAACATTCCTCATGGTCAAGCTGTTGCTTTGACTTTACCTTCTATGGTTGTATTCAATTCAGAAGTTGATAACGATGATGTGTTAGATTTACGTGGATGTGATTATGTAAAAGAAATAATGAAAGATTTGATCACTTTAATAGGAACCTCTACATTTAATGAAGCAAAAGAAAAGATCAATGAAATCATAAAGAATATTGGATTAGAATCAACATTATCAAATTTAGGAATAAAAAGTCAAGAAGAAATTGAAATTTTAATAAAGAACGGATTTAATCCTGATAGGGTTAAAAATAACCCGCGGTTATTAACAGAAACTCATCTAAGAAAGATTTTAGAGGGGATTAGATGAAGGTTATAATATTAAATGCAGGAATAGGTAAAAGATTAGCACCATTAACTTATAAAATGCCAAAATGCCTTATTAAAATAAGTAATAATAATACAATATTGGATCATCAGCTAAAGAATATAATAAAACTAGGCTTTAAAGATTTCATTTTGCCTACTGGTCCTTTTGAGGATCAAATTATAAATCATATTGATAAAAATTATCCTAATATTAATGTACAGTATGTTAACAATCCGGTTTATAATAAGACAAATTATATTTATTCTTTATATTTAGCTAAAGAGATTATTGATGACGACGTTTTATATTCTCATGGGGATTTAATCTTCTCTGAAAATTTAGTAAAACTTTTACTTGATTCCAAAGCTAGTGATTGCGTTTTGATTAATAAAGAAATCCCCCCTCCAGTAAAAGATTTTAAGGCGATTATATTAAACGATAAAATAAATAAAATAGGAGTAAACCTATTTGGAGAAAACACAGCCTTTTTGGCTCCATTATACAAATTGTCTAAAGAATTTATGATACAATGGTTAACTCATATTGAAAATTTTGTTAAAAATAACAGAGTAAATTGTTATGCGGAAGATGCTTTAAATGAAATTTTGGATATTCTTCTACTAAAACCTTGTTATTATAATGAATTTTGTGTTGAAATTGATGATCATGAAGATTTAGAAGGAGTAAAGAATTATCTATCTAAAAATAAATAGATCACTAGTTAAAATAGATGAAAATGATATCTTGTAGAGATTTTATTAATATCTTAATTAAACATGATTTAACTTTCTTTACTGGAGTTCCAGATTCGACTTTTAAAGATTTGATGAAATTTTTATCAGAAAGTGATATAAAAAGTCTTGAGAATATTATAGCATGTAATGAATGTGAAGCCATTGCATTAGCTTCAGGTTATCATCTAGCTACAAATAAAGTTGGGATTGTTTATATGCAAAATTCCGGGCTTGGAAAAGCAGTTAATCCTCTTACATCTTTATGTGATCCTGATGTTTATTCAATTCCGATCCTTTTGATGATTGGATGGCGTGGGGAACCAGGAAAAAAAGATGCACCTCAACATAAAAAAATGGGTAAAATTACACTACAACTACTAGACACACTTCAGATACCTTATACTATTTTGGATGCTGATTTGGATTATGTTGATAAAGAACTAAAGAAAGTAAAAAATCATTTTAATGAGCAAAAGGGACCATACGCTTTTATTTTTCGTCGTAATTTCTTTAAAGAGTATGAAATGAAGAAAAAGCCATTAAATAATTACTCATTAACTACTAACGATGTAATTCATTTGATTGTGGATAATTTAGACAATACTGAAGTAATTGTTTCTACAACGGGTTATATCTCAAGAGAATTATTTGAATATAGTGAATCAAAAAATATGGATCATAATAAAAGTTTCTATAATATAGGATCTATGGGTTGTGCTAGTTCTATTGGGTTGGGTATAGCGCTCCAAAAACCAAATAAAAGGGTAATAATATTTGATGGAGATGGAGCGGCAATCATGCAGATGGGGGCTTTTACTACAATTGGAAAGAACTCTCCACCAAACTTTGTTCATATAATATTTGATAATGAAGTTCATGAATCAACTGGAGGTCAACCTACAAATTCCTCGATAGTTGATTTTTCTGCAATTGCAAAAGCGAGTAATTATAAATTAACGCTTTTTATACAAACGCGAAAAGAATTATTGGATTGCATGAACCAAATTAAAAATAGACAGGGACCAATTTTAGTTAGAATAAAAATTAATCTTTCACATGATAAAGAACTAAAAAGACCAAACAAACTTCCAAAAGAATATAAGGAAGAATTTATGAAGTATTTAAAAATTTAAAAGAAAAGAGTTTAATTGCAATTCTCAGAATTTCAGTTTTATGAATATTTTTATAGGATATGAGATTTTTTATGATAAAATTTAATTTAAATTTGCTTTAATGTGTATTAGATAAATGAGTGAAATTAGACTAAAATTTAATAGAATTCTCTTCTTCATCCATTCTAGAATTAATTGCTTCATCTTCTTAGTTTCTATAATCTCTATGATGTTTGTTTTTTTAAAATTAATTGATTTTAATACGATTATAGGAATATCAGATATAATTGGTCTTGAAATTATATTTGAATTTATAGTAATTTTTAGTTCAATCTTTGTCATATTATTTTTACCTTCTTACCCTATTTTCTTCAAGCTACTAAATAAAAGTGAATTTACCTCCTTAGAGAAATTAGGATTAACCATTGTTATCAACTCAGCTTTCTATATCTTTTTAGGGTATTTTGGGTATTGGATTGGAGCCTCAATAACAGGTCTCTTTTTCTTTTATGGAACATTGATTTTATTTCTTATATTTATTTGTTATATAGCATATAATGAATTTAAAAAGGAAACTTATGTATATTTTAAACCAAGAAAACCATCAATAAATAATCTCGAGAGATTACAGCAATTTTCCCTCTTTAAATACTTTAAAAATAAAATAAATTTAAACTTATTCTTACTTATTGCTTTTATTTCCTTAATTTGTATTCTTAATATCACTAAATTTAGTGTTTTTGTTGGAACGGACCCATGGCTTCACATTCTTAATAGTAGAATAATAACTGAAGAAAATATTCTTCCCCTAAAAGGATATCATGGAACGATGGGTATTAGTATTTTTGGAGCAGTTATCAATTTTTTTTCTGGAGTAAGTCATATTTTAATTCCTAAATATTTTGTAATTTATACATTCTTTCTTTCTGCTATTATCTTCTATAGTATCTCTATGAGGATTTTTAAAAGGAAAAATCTAGCTATTTTTAGCGTTTTTATCATTGAGTTTTCTTCATTGGGATTTTCTAACATGATGCTTCAGTATTGGCCTTCAGGATCTGCATTAATTAAATGTTTAGCAATATTTCTCCTTCTTTATATTAGATTGCAGAAATTCGTTCAATTGGAGCGCCCAACTAAAAGGGAGATACTTTCAAACATCTTTTTGATCTATATTTTAACTATTTTGATATTCACTAGTGCTGTGCTCACACATGTAGTTACATCTATTTTCTTTTTATTTTCATTTTTGTGGGTATATCTAATTTATTTCTTGAAGGATTATAGAAGGGGAATAGATTTTATTTTCTTATGTGGCCTAGTGGGGATTTTTTTGATTTTAAATATTTTTGGCATAGGAAGTGGTCATTATTGGTTTTTTATCCCACTTAATCTCTCTTGGTATTTTTTACTTCTAATTGGCGGTGTGGGATGTATAGCAGGTGGAATTTTATTATGGAAATTACAGAATTCAATTAATTTCACCAAGGGTAGGTTTAAGTTGGTAATAACAGGAAAGCGAGACAAATATTTCAAAAAAATTGAAGATAAAGCAATAATTCCTCTTATCTTCAGTATTTTAATAGCAATAACCATTAGTTTATTGATTGTAAATCTGATTTGGATAGAAATAGAAATTACTAATATATTTTACGTATCTGAAATCATATTACTTAGTGCTTTTGCTGTATGGGGCTTAATAGTCTACCAAAAGAAGCCAAGAGGAAAGCCATTATTTATTTGGGGTATAGGACTTTCTATTCTATTAGGTGTAGGATTTGTTTTCAATATACTGATATTAAGTAATATGATTTGGCAGAGAATTTTATATCTAATTCCTCCGATTATTGTAATTGGATTTATTTCTTATATATATAAAATTATTAAGATAAAGAAGATTGGAACATTTCGCATGAAATTCATAATTTTCATTATTATAACTTTCTCATTATTAACCACTTACTTTTTTGAATCTGTTAATTTTGATGTTTTTACACTAAGAAGAAGAGATATAAGCCCGATTCAATGGTATTCGAATAATACTTCCGATAAGAATGTCTTAATTACTGAATTCGGTTGGAAAAATGTATTTAAATATTATGGTTATGATCATAATAATACAAATGGTACTCTTGCTTTTGAAGGCAATTTTTACAATCTAAAATATGAAATTGATTTATTTCCCCCAGATAATCATCTTTATGAAAATAAGACCAATATTTTACAAGAAATTAAAGAAGATTATAATACAGATGTATATATTATTTTTTCTGATACTTATATTATTAATAAAGGATTTGAGTTGTTTGGACACTTATCACAGGATGAATTAGAAGAATACTACAGTCTTCCTTATTTAGATAAAATTTGTTCTTCTAAAACAGAGGGAGGAGGGGAAACTCCTATATTTTGGGTCATTTAAATCTCGTAATCTCCGAGAAATAAATCATCCAATTTTTCTCGTAAAATCTGTCTTTTATCCCCTTCAATCTTTATTAATTTTGGTAATTTCCCTGCTTGACCAATTTTATCTTCTCTACTAATAAAAGTACCTATAACCCCATCAATATCATCAGCAATGTCTAGTCCTTTTTTTATTGATTTCTCAACATCTTTACCTTTTACTGAATTTGCCACTTTAGTTGCTGCTGCATCAGCTAGAGCCGCGTTTGTGGCAAAAATAGTAACAGCATCAGCTTGTCCAAAACTAATAGCATGCCCAATGGTTGCAGAACTTGTGCCAACACCAATTGGACAATCCTTTTTTTCTATTAAAAATCCAATATTCAAATTCAATTCATTATTTCCAGCATACAGAGCTATATTCATAGGTTTTATAGAATCGATAGCAATTTCACCCCCATTTTCAACTAAGGCAATTTTGGCTTTAACAAAATCGGTGTCTTCTTCCTCATCTCTATTTTTCATAACTTCTAACATGAGATCGGCTAGGGCTCCCGCAACAGCAGCCATAGGACCTACATCACAAACATAGGCAGCATCAGCCATTAGTTTAATAACTCTTATTTCTGTATTCACATTAATAGGAGATAGTGAAGTTAAAAAATGATTATTTTTTAGTACGTATTTCTCTAAATTTCCCCGATGTAGATAAAAAATTTTTCTCGCTTTTAATATTGCAGTTTTGGATTCTGAAATGATAGTTATATCAGATTCTTTTTCTGAAAAATGAGTTTTATATACTTTCAATTTGGGTATCTTTTTAATTCAAAATCTAAGTGATATAATGAGTTTAATAACAAATAAATATAAATAAATTGGGTTTCATTATTTAATCAAAAATAAAATTTCCAAATTATGAGTCAAATTAATTACGAGGAAATTATCGGACAATTAAAATCTGATTTAAATGCTGAATGTGCTATAGCAAATAAGTATGGAGTCATATTAGGAACTAAGATTAAAGAATTATCTAAGGGAAAAGTTATTCCTCAAAAAATTCTTTCGCTAATTTCAAATTCAAAAGAGATTGCTAAGGAACTGAATTTAGATAAGATAAATTCATTTGCCATCGAAGCTCAGGAAAATAATTATTTATTTTCTTTTTCAGAAAAATTGATCCTGATTTCAAAACTAGATCTAAGTGTTAATTTAGCTAAATTTATGCCTAGTATAAGTGTTTTTTTGAAAAAATTAAGTGAAAGCTCGAAGGATGAGGAGATTAAAGAATTCTCAATCTTTAATTTTTCTAAGGAGTTATCAAAAATAGAAGAAACTCTAAAACAAGAAGAAATAAAAAAGGAAAAATATTCAATTATAAAAGATTTAGTAAGACACGTCTCTAGCTAATCTTGAAATTATATGGTATATTTCATTGGTGAATTATCATTCTAAGGCAAGTATTCATTTATAAAGGGGAGGAACTTCTTTATTACAGGCATTTTGGTAAAGCATTAAAACATGAAGCTTTAGATTATCTTATATCAGAAATCATGGAAGATGAATCTACCAGAGGGGAAGATAGTGTGGAATTCCATGATTATTATAAATTTAGAGTATCATACGTAACACAAAAGAGTTTAGGAATAATTGTTTTATTTGTTACTGGTTTAACAGATAAATTTGATAATATTAAAAAGGAATTAGTGAAATGTAGGAAAGAATTTATTAATTTATTTGAAGAAATCCTACAACATCGTTTTGATGCAAAAACTTTCGAAGTGTTTGATCCAATAGTAGATTCAATCCATAAAAATCTTCGACCTAAGATATCTTTGATTGGTTTTTCTGGAGTAGGAAAAACAACTATAACTAGATTAATCAGAGCAGAAGAAATACCATTGCAACATATACCTACGATTACTGGTGACATAGCTACTGTAAGAATAGGAAAATTACATTTTCATTTATGGGATTTTGCTGGACAGGAACAATTTAGTTATCTTTGGAATAATTTTATTAAAGGTAGTGATGCTGCTCTTTTAATTACTGATTCAACTTTAGAAAATGTTGAAAAAAGCAAGTTTTTCTTAGAATTAATAAAAGAACAATCCCCACATGCGCACACAGCAGTAATCGGAAACAAACAAGATTTAGGAGGAGCTATTAAATCTGCGCAAATTGAACGGATTTTAGGGTTAAAAACATACTCTATGATCGCAAAAAAACCTGAAAATCGGGACAAGATGATTCAAATTATTGCTGATATATTGGAAATGAGCGCAGAGGTTTCACCCTTATTAAAACCGCTTTTAGAGCGAGATAAATTAATAGAAGAAGCGACAGGAGCATTGAAAAGTGCAGATTTCGAAAAAGCTGCATTTCTTTTTGATAAGATTAGTGATTTGTGCTTAGAATTGGGAGATGATTCATTAGGTAAAGAATTTTTTGAGAAATCACAAAAAATTAAAACTATGTTAGAACAAGTTGGGGCTCCTCAACCAACACCAGCTTTTCCAATAGAAACAGATAGGGCTGAACAATCTAAAGCTTCAGGAAAACCAAAATTGTCAGAAGAAGTTATTGTATCAAAGCCAACAATAGCAATTGAAACATCAGAAATGCCTAAGCCCCCTGCGCCTATTCTTCCACCTCCAAGACCAATAAAAGAACAAACAGTAGATCATAATATAGCAGAATTACCAAAAGAAAAACTAGATTCTACAATAGATTGGATTAAATCTAGCAAGCCTATACAAGAACAAAATAAAGTGATGGAATCTGAAATTGAAAATAATAATATCGGTTTGAAATTAAATCCCGAAGATTATATAGTAAAAATTAGACCAAAAACTATAGGAGCTGTACCGAAAGATGCTAAATCAAAGTTGAAAACATCTGCATATGGTCATGTTAAAAATATACCCTCCTTAAAAGAAGAAGCAATTGTTAGTCAAACAAAAACGCAAGAACCTGTATCAATAAAAGTGTCTGAAGAAGTGTCAACAGTAAGATCACCCTCCCGCCCTTCAGAACTATTCAAGACGGATACCCAATCGATATCTACGCAACCACTAGAGACTCATGAACAATTAAAATCTACTGTAACACCTAAAGACATAATTCCAGAGACAATTTCTAAAGATGTTATTGAAACTGAACGACCGATATCTACGATTGATAAAATTCAAATAGACCATGCGAAAAAAACACTGATAGAATTAAAATTAAAAAAAGCTGATTTATACAAAATGGCTTTAGATTTTGATATAAAAGAACTTAAAGGTGAAATTTCTGAAGAGGAACTTGAAAATAAAAAGAAGAAAATAAAGGAATATGAGAAAAAAATAGATATTCAGATTCAAGAGATGCAAAAACTATTAAAAGATTAACTCCAATAGAAACTGATCTCATCCAATAATTTTTTACTCTTTTGAAAAACACTTAGTTAAAAAAGTAAGTATCCTAATAGAGAATATGTATAGAATTAAAATTGAACCCTTAATTAAATAAAACTCTTTAAATATTCATTAGGTACATTTGCATCTCCGATCTTTATTCCCTTTATCCCTCCATGGTAATCGGAACCACCTGATTTTATTAAGTTATATTTTTCTGCAATATTTCTGTAATAATTTGGGAAAAATTCTTGTGCCCATGTAGCTTTATCTGTTTCATAAAATGGTCTATTTTTCGCATAAGTATATTCGATTTCAATCCCTTCAATTCCTGCTTCAACACAAAATTCAATAAATTTTACTCGATTTGATACCTGATAAATTCCAGGATGGGCAAGAATGGGAACACCTCCAACAGATTTAATTAATTCAATAGATTCTTCAAAGTTGAGCTCAATTTCTCTATCTACAAATGCAACACCACCAATACTAATCATCTTAAAGAGGTCCTTTTTAGATTGTCCCTTAATCCTATCTGGGTTATTTTTTATCATAATTTCAACAATATGAGGGCGTCCAATAACCTTACCTCCGGCTATAGCTTTAACTTCTTCGAAAGAAATATTGTAATCAAATTCATTTCTAAGACGATTACAAATCGCTTCTTTTTGTTCCAATCTTCCTCTAATTTGATTTTCTATCGATTTTATTAATTTTGTTGACTTGTGATCGATATTTAAGCCAAGAATATGTATATCTATTAATTCTCTTTCGGGTTCGTGTTTTATTGAAATCTCAATGCCTGGTATTACAATTAAATCTTTTTTTTCCCCATAGGATAAAAAATCTCCCAATCCATCAATTGTATCATGATCTGTTAAAGCAATGGCCTTTAAGTTAAGTTTCAATGCTTTATCTATTAATTGAGAAGGTGTATTTAAACCATCAGAACTAGTTGAATGAAGGTGAAGATCAATCACGTGATATGAAAATTAATTCTGAAATTTTACTTTTTCTTTAAAATTTATTAAAGGATTTGAAAAAAATATAAGTGTACAAGAATTAAAGGGTTTAAACAGAGATGTTTAAAATATATGCCTATAATTGTTATGAAATTTGGAGGTTCGTGTTTGATCGACAAAACGGCATTCAAAAAAATTCTAAATATCAATAATATCTATAATGATGTAAAGAAAATTTTTGTGATTTCAGCTTTAAGCGGGATAACAGATTTACTTTTAAAAACAGCTCAAAAATTAGAAGACACTAAAATAACTGATCAGGCTATTTCTTTAATTGAAAAACGGCATATTGATATAATTGAACAAATATTTGATGAAGATTCTGATTATTATATTAAGGCTAAAGACTGGATTGACGATAAATTAAGTGAGTTAGATGATGCATTTGCGGACATAAAAGAATTTGGATTAGAACCATATTATAGAGATTATGTTCTTAGTTTTGGGGAGATACTTTCAACCTATATTTTAAATCAGTATCTTTTAAGTAATGGATTAGATTCTGTATATATTCCAGCAAATAAAATTATAATTACAAATGATGAATTTAATAACGCCTATCCTTTATATGATTTAACAAATTCTCGAATTAAAAATCTTTTAACTCCTCTTTTGGAAAATCCTAAAAAAGATACTATAATTTGTTTAACCGGTTTTATTGGAAGAAATAAAATAGGATATATTACAACTTTAGGAAGGGGTGGTTCAGATTATACTTCAACAATAGTAGCTCATTCTCTTTTTACTGTTGGAAATGATAAGGATATTAAAGTTATTTTATGGAAAGATGTCGATGGATTGTTAGCAATAAATCCAAAATATGTCCCTGAATCTTCCCTAATAAAGAATTTAGATTATGGTGAAGCAAAACATATTGCTAATTTTGGAGCGAAAATCCTTCACCCAAAATGTTTAGAAGCAATAGAGAAATTTAAAATACCTCTAGAAATCAGAAATTTTGATAACCCTTTAGGTGACGATTTTACTGAAATTTCAGATCGAACAGATAAAGAACAAATAAAAGGAATTTCTGCTGTTGAGTTGGCAACGATTATAACAGTAATTTCCGGGAGTTTAGTTGATGTGCCTGGAGTTCTGGCAAAAATTTTTAAAACCATGAGCAAAAAAAAAATAAGCGTATCTTTAGTTGCGCAAAGCTCATCTGAAATAAGCACTTCTTTTATTGTTAGTGCAGAGGATTCGGAAAAGGCACTCCAAGCATTAAAAAAGTCAAAGTTCTTTTCAGAATTTTTTGAAATAAAAGGGGAAGATGTCGCAGTAATTAACATAACAGGTTTAAAAATCCTTGAAACTAGAACTAAAGCAGAAATATTCAATGCATTAGATAAAAAACATATTAAGGTTAAAGCAATTTCTCAAAGCTATGATGAATTAAATTTATCAATTGTTATTAATAGAGAAAAATTATCAGATGCAATTAAAATAATTCATGAGGATTTATATGAAGAATTTGAATCCTAAATAGAATTCATTATATTTTTAATAATTCAATATTAAGTGTAAAAGAGCTATTAAGGATAAAGAAAAAGAAAACAAATAATAACTACTATGTTCTTGAATCTATAATTCGACGGGTCAATTCAGTAAAGGCTTCATCAACATTTACACCCGTTTTAGCAGATGTTTCAACATATATACTCCCTTCTTTTTCTGCAAATGAACGAGCTTCATCTCTATCTATAACTAAACCAACATCCTCGATTAAATCCGCTTTATTTCCAATTAATACAAAAGGAATATTCTCTCCCGCAAACTGGCGTATCTCCGTTAACCATTTCCTAGTTTCTGTGTAAGTTTGCTCTCTAGTTAAATCAAATACCAACAGGGCACCGGCAGCTCCTTTGTAAAATGTACTACGTATAAACTCGAACCGTTGTTGTCCACCAATGTCCCAAATTGACAAAGTTGCTATTTCACCAGATCTAAATTCTACATCTTTAGTAAGGATATCAACCCCCACTGTTAATTTGTAATTAGCTTGGAATCTGTTTTTGATGAATCTTTGAACCAGACTTGTCTTACCAACGGCAGCCGCGCCAGTAAGTAATACTTTTAATTTAAAACTTGACATTAAGCTCCACTCACGTCGATTGTTATGATTTTAGTTATTAATCATTTTGTATTTTCTATAAATTAATTATAAAATTATGATATTTAATAATTTATTTAATTTATTAATACAAATTAAATTATAGATTTAATATATTAACAATTTAAATATTTTTACATAAACTTAACCAGAATTTTAATCGTTCTAAACCTGATTTATACATTATTGTGGCATAAGAAAGATTTATATTTAGTTAGATAAAAAAAATGCAAATCTTTTAACTATTAATTATCTTTTTTGAATCTCTTTATATTCTATTAAAGTGGGAAAATAATCGAGATTCAGGTGGGGGAAATACATGGCTTCAGCATATTCTTTTTGAAATTCTTCTTTAACTGCTATTTCTATATATTGAATTCTGTTTAACAATTGTTCTGCTTTATTTCTTAAATCTTTATTTAACAAGCAATATTGAGCTCCAATTCCCGCAGCATTACCAATCTGAAATATATTTTCATTAGGTATGTCAGGAATCATTCCAATAAATTTTGCATTTTCTGAATTGATATAGTTCCCAAAAGCTCCAGCTAGAAATACTTTTTTGATTTTTAAGCTTTCACTACCCATGTTATGTAAAATAAGTCTTGTTCCAGAAAAAAATGCTGCTTTTGCCATTTGAATTTGTCTGATGTCATTTTGAGTTATAGTAATATCTTTTCCTATAGACGTTTCGTCTTTATTAACAATAATAAACTTAAAAGATTTATCAGATTTAATCAATCTCTCATGATTGACAAGGACTTTATTGAAATTACCACTCCTCGTGAGAATTTTAGATTTTAACATCTCTGCTACCGCATCTATTAAACCAGATCCACAGATCCCTATCGGTTTTTTATTCTTTATTGTTGAAAAAGATACGTCTAGATTATCAGGATCAATTTTTAGTGAATCAATTGCGCCAGCAGCGGCTCTCATACCATCACTAATATGAGCACCTTCTAGTGCTGAACCAGCGGCGCACGAGCCAACAGCTAAAGTTTTCCGGTTTCCTATGATAATCTCTCCATTAGTTCCAATATCAATTGCTAAAGTGAGATCTTTTTCTTTATATATATTTGAAGAAAGAATAACTCCAATGGTATCAGCTCCAACAAACCCAGATATAATTGGAGCAGTATAAACTATACCGTTTTTAGAAATATTAAGCTTCAAATCTTTAGCTGCAACATTTAATCCCTTTTGAATAACAGGAACAAAGGGACTTAAACCTATATTAGTAGGGTCTAATCCTAAAAATATATGATGCATAACGGAATTCCCAACAATGCTAGCTTCATAAACTCGAGATGGATTAATTTTAGCTTTAGAACATGTCTTCAAAAGTATTTCATTTAAATCTTTTATTACTATGGAATTTAATACATCAAGGTTTTTTCTATCACTCTTTATAAAAGTTATTCTGGTGATAACATCTTCTCCATAAGCTGTTTGGCTATTTAGATTAGAATCTAAAGCATAAACTTTTCCATTATTTAGATTTATTAAATAACCGACTACAGTTGTCGTTCCTATGTCAAAGGCTATTCCATAATTGTCCTCAACAGTATTACCGGGTTCGCAAGCTATTATAGTTTTATTATTCCATAAAGTAATGGTAATTTTATGTTTTTTTTCTCTTAAAATATTTGGCAAATCGTTTAATAAATCTAAACTGATATCAAATTGAATATTTCTACTAAAATTTTTATTCGTAGAAATAAGCTTCTTAATAATCCTTTCAAAATCAGCTTGAGGTTCTTCTAAGGAGGCTGTATCAACCTCAAGATAGTATTTCTTAATTGCAGGAAGTAATTTTACTCCCTTTCCAACCCCCGCAGTGAGAATATTAAAATCTTCCAGCATTAACTCATTCGGTAAAAATATCCGAAATTGAGATGTTTCAATTTTTTCTAATGATTGGAGTTTATTCTTATCTATTCTTGCTTGACATGCTAACCGCCAACCATTTTCTAAATCAATTTGATCTAAGAATTTTCTCTCAGCACTGGTTGGTAGGTTAAAAAATTCTTTACCTTTTTGAATTAATAACCTACATTTTCCACAAGTACCTAAACCACCACATATAGATCTGATTGGAACACTTAAATCTGAAAGTAGATCATACATTGATTTATCACTTGTTAATATCACCCTCCTTGAAATTGGTTCAATATCAATAATGATATTTTTATTTTTAAAATCCATATCCTATTTTTATAAATAATTTATATTTTTTTCTCAAAATCTGAGTTCAATCTTCTTGTAAATTAGATAAAAATTAACGTATTCAGTAATTTAGTTAAGATAATTATAACAATATAAAAAATTTAATTACTTAGTTGGGATAATTTAAAGTAAGAAAATTAATTGTTATTTTTTAATTCAAATTACGATTAAACAGGTTTTTTTAAAATGCAAAATCCAGAAGAATTAGCTCAAGAAGCTTTAAAATTTTTAGAACTAGCTCAAAAGTTTGAAGAAGAAAAAATGGCAGAAGAGGCAATCTCAAATTATCAAAAAGCAGTGGAATTTCTGAAAAAAAGCGGATATTTAATGCATAGAATTAATGAGATATATGAAAGAATAGAGGAATTGAAAGATTTCATAAAACAGAAAAAGTTATATCAACAGACTCAAATTAAGACTCAAGTAGAACAACTCCAAGACCAAGCATTTGCCTTATTAGAAGGGGCTAAAAAATTAGAATTTGATGGCTTTTTTGAAGATGCTATCCAACAATATTTATCGGCTATTAATTTATTAAATCAATCTGGTTGGTCTGAAACTCAGTTAGAAAACTTAAGATTAAAAATAAAAGATCTTTCCGATACCTTAAAAAAGGAACAAGGTATTCATCAAAAACAACAAAAAGAACTGACTCCTCCTGAGGAATATCTACAAAAAATAGAAGATATAAAACCTGAAGTTGTTGGTATGTTTGGGGAAACAGCAAGTAGAGAAAAAGCAGAATCTATAGCCCGATATAGATCTAGGAAGATGCAAGAGGAAGAAACACAAAATCATGCGTTTGCTCATATAGATAAAGCTAAAGAATTTGAAAAAGAAAGAAAATTCGATAAGGCAATATTGAATTATGAAAGCGCAATAGATTTATTAAATTCTATAGGGTGGGATGAACAAACTCAAAAAATTAAGGTTATTATTGAGAAGCTTAAGAAAGACAAACAACAATTTGAAGACTTTCAACAAAAACAAGCTAGCATTGAAATAATAGGTAAAACAACAAGTGAAGAATCAATTGAAAAATCAGAAACAGAATTGGAAAAAGCTAAACTAATTGAATTTGAAGAAAAAAAGAAGAGAGAAGAAAATATTCAAGCAAGTGCGTTTAACTTAATTAATATTGGAAAAAGATTCGAAAGGGAGAAAGATTATGAAAATGCCATTCAAAAATTTGAACAAGCCGTTGATTTATTCAAATCAATAGATTGGGATTCATATATTCAGCCTGTTATTAATTTAATAGAAGATATTAAAGCAAGGAAGGAAAGAGAACAAAGAGCAGGGCAATTAAAAGAAAAAAGACAAAAGGATATTACAATTCTTCAAAAATCTATATATAGAAAGCAAAAGGAAGAAATTTTTCAATCAGCAAAGGAATTGGATTTACGAAGACGACAATTTGAAGAAAAAAGAGAAGATGAAACAAAGAAGGAAAAACATTTTTTTACAATTTTAAGTAATGCTGATAGCATTTTACAGTCAAAAAATTATGAAGAGGCGATTAATGAATATCAGGATGCTTTAAAACTTATAGAAGAATTGGGTCCTGGTTGGGAAACTTATGTTTCTAATATTAATAATACCATTTCAAATGTACAAAAATTGAAAAATTCACAACTAAAGAAAGAATATGAAGTTCAACAGAAACTAGAAAAAAGAGAAATTGAGGAATTGGAGTTTCAAAAACAAATTGCTAATCAATTAGATAAAGAGCGAGAGCATTTAAAACAAAAAGAAATTGTATTAAAAGATAAAGAAAAAGAAATAATATATTTAGAACAACGTAAAAATGTTGCATTTGAATCTTTAGATTCTGCTATAAATTATATAAACCAAGGGGATTATGATAATGCGATAATAGCTTACCAAAATGCAGGTAATATATTTGCTGAAATTCAATGGAAGGATGAAATTCCTATAATAGAAAAGTCTATACTAAAAGTTGAAGAACTACGAAAAAACCAAAAAATTCTAAAACAAAAAAGAATGCAAGAAACGTTGGAAAGACAGAAAGAAGATGAAGCATTCCAAAAACAGATTTCTCAATATTTAAAACAAGAACGTGAAAAATTAAAGAAAGGAGAAATAGAATTAAAAAAACGTGAGGAAGAACTAAAATATCGTGAAGAAAGAAGAGAAGCAGGATTTAAATTGCTTGAGCAAGCTCAAGATGAAGTAACCAAAGGAAATTTTGATAAAGCTATTGAGATACTTCATTATACCACAAACTTCTTCGCTGAAGCTCAATGGCAAAATGAAATTAGTTTAATTCAAGATTCGATAATTGAAATTGAAAATAAAAAAAGAGAAGCAGAAATACAAGAGCAGATAAAATTACAAACAAAATTGGAAAGAGATAAGCAAGACAAAGCTTTTCAAAAGTTGGTAACATATGAGATTAAATCACGTCAAGAAAAACTAAAAAAACAAGAGATTATCGTTAGGGAACGCGAAAAAGAAATCGCATTTCGTGAGAAGAAAAAAGAAGAAGCGTTTAGTTTGCTAGATGAAGCGAAAAAATTAGTATCTGTTAATAACTATGATGCTGTTCTTGAAATATATTATAGAGTATTAAACTTGTTTGCCCAGATTCAATGGAAAGAAGAAATTTCAATATTAAAAGAAGCAATACAAGATATAGAGGAAAAGAGGAGGGAAGAAATACTTTTTAAACAGAAACAATTGCAAATAGCTGTTAAAAAAGAAGTAGATGATAAAGTTTTTATCGAAAAAATTAAATATCAGAGAGAAAGAGAAAAACAAGAAGCTCTTACAGATTTAGAATTTATTGAAAAGCAAAAGAAAATATCTGCTCAGAATTTAACTAAACAACAGGAAGCTTTTATAATGATTGAAGGAGGAGAAAATCTACTTCAAGTTGAGAAATATGAGGAGGCTGCAAAAAATTATCGGAAAGCAATAGAGATATTAAAAGAGATTGGCTGGGGAACGGATTATTTGAAATTATTAAAGGAAACAATATTCACAATACAATCTAGAAAATTAGAAAAAGAAAAAGAGACCCAAATTGAATTTGAATTAAAATTAAAACATCAAAAAGAAGAAGAACAATTTCAAAAGAAAATTTCTGGATATCTGAAAACAGAACAAGAGCGAATTAAAGCAAAACAAATACAATTTCAAAAACGCGAAGAAATGTTAGATATTATTGAAACACGTAAATCAGAAGCTTTTAGTATGATGGATAAAGCAGAGAATTTATTAGACCAAGGTCAATATAACGAATCAATAGAACATTACAGGCAAGCTGAATTAAATTTAAATGAAATTGGTTTTCCAACTGATCTTATTAGAGAAACTATTCAAAAGATTCAAGAAAAAAGAAGAGAGGAAGAATTAAATAAATTTAAAGAATTAGAGATGAGTCTCAGAAAAGAACAAGAAGATTTGGCATTTCAACAACAAATTTCTGAAAAAGTAAGACTGGAACAGGAAAAAATGAGAGCAAAGCAGGAGAAACTAAAGAAACAGGAGGAAATTAGGTTATTAATCGAAAAGAAAGAAGAAAACGCATTTAATATATTAGAAAAAGCACAAACCAACATTGCTAAGGGAGAATTTGATAAAGCAATTGTTTTATATCAAGAAGCATCTGAGATTTTTACAGAAATTCATTGGGATGATGAAATTAAGTTAATTCAGAACTCAATCAGAGATGTTGCGAATAAAAAGCGTGAAGCTGAATTGAAAAAACAGAGAGAGTTAGAAGAAGCTTTAGAACATGAAAAACTTGAAAACGCGTTTCAAGAACAAATCGTAATAGAAATTACAAGTCAAAGAGAACAAATAAAACAAAGAGAAATTGTCCTCAGAAAAAAAGAAAAAGAAATTGCTTATCGCGAGGAACAAAAGGAAATAGCGTTCAATTTATTAGATGAAGCTCAAGCTCTTCTCTCACAAGGAAAATATGATAACGCACTCAAATTATATAATAATGTTGCCAATATATTTGCTCAAATTCAATGGGTTGATGAGATTCCTATAATTCAAGAAGCAGTAAATGATATCAAGAAGATAAAAAGAGAAAAAGATATCATACAACAAAGAGAATTAGAAAAAGCAATAGAAGATGAAAAAGGTAATTATGCTTTTCTGGAGCAAATTAAAGTTCATAAAGAACGAGAAAAAGCAATGGCAATGAGGGAACTGGAATCAATAGAAATACAAAAAAAAGCAACAACTCATAATTTAATAAAACAGCAAGAAGCATTTAAACAAATTGAAGAAGGGGATGAATTACTTAAACAAAATAACTTTGAAAACGCCTTAAACAAATATAATGAAGCTATTACTATTTTAACCGAAATTGGGTGGACTGGGGCTTATTTAAAATTATTGAATGATACTATTAGTACAATCAAGAGTAGGAAAAGAGAATTAGAAGAAGCCAAAAGATTAAAACAGCAATTATCAATTAGACAACTAAAAGAAGAGGAAAAATTCCAGAAAAAGGTTTTCGAATCTATTCAGAGTGAAAAAGAGAGATTAAAAGAAAAAGAAATCCAAATTCAAAAACAAGAGGAATTACTAAAATTATTGGAAAAAAGAAAGTCAGAAGCATTTGAATTAATGCATGGTGCTGAAAAAATTTTAAGTAAAGGTCAATATGAGCAAGCGATTGAAAAGTACCGTCAAGCAGAATTAATATTATATGAAATCGGATTTCCTACTGGAGCAGTTAAGGAAATGATAAATAAAATTCAAGCGAAGAACAGAGAAGAAATCATTTCAAAGCAGAAAGATTTGGAGAATATGTTAAGAAAAGAAAGCGAAGAACTTCAGTTTCAGAGAAAAATCGCTGAAAGTATACAAATAAATGAAATGAAGATGAAAACTAACCAGAAAGAATTTGAAAGACAAAGGGAATATTATGAGTACATGGAGAAAAGAAAGAATGAAGCTTTTGAACTCCTTGAAGAAGCAGAAATCTATATGAACCAAGCTCAATATGATAAATCTCTTGAATATTATCGTTCTGCTGAAATTTTACTAAATGAAATAGCCTTCCCAACTGAAGCTATTCGAGAAATGATTCAAAAAGTTCAAGAAAAGAAAAAAGGACATCAACTACAGAAACAAAAAGAACTAGAGCTAAAACTTCTAAAGGAAAGGGAAGAATGGGAGTTTCAGCACAACATTACCGAACAATTTAAAGAAGAAACAGAAAGATTACAAGTAAAACAAGTACAAATTGAGGAAATGGAAAATTTGAAAGCAAAGCTTGAAAATAGAAAACAAGATGCTTTTAAGATTTTGGATGATGCAGAGGATTCATTAAAAAGATTTGAATATGAGAAAGCAATTGAAAGTTACAGAAGAGCAGAATTAATTTTAAATGAATTGCGTTTCCCGACGGATTCGATTAAGAGTATGGTAATGAAGGTTAGACAAGTAATAAAGCAAAAGGAAGAAATACAAGAATTACAATTTCAAAGAGAACTAGAAAAAGTACAGGAAGAAAAAGATTTACAATTGCTTATTGAAGAAAGGCAAAGACAAGAAAGAGAAAAGAAAAAAGCCCAACTATTAGCACTTCAAGAAAGAGAAAGAATCATTCAAGAACAAATGAGTATAAGAGAATCTGCTTATTCTATGTTAGAAGAAGCAGGGAAGTATCTGAAACAATTAATCCCCGACTACAATAAAGCTATTTCTTTATATGTTCAATCTAGGAATCTTTTAGCAGAAAATATAGGATGGGATCTTGAAATAAATAATTTAAATGCCTTGATCAAGGATTTACAGCAAGAGCAGGTTAATTATCAAGAAAAAAAACGATTAGAGGAACAAGCGCGAGTCCAAAGACAGAAAGAATATGAATTATTCCAAGAAGAAGTTAAAGCAAGAAGATTAGAACAAGAAAAGCTAAAGAGAGAACAAGAAAGGCAATATAGGGAACTAATTCTAAGCAAACGTAGAATAGATGAAATTAAAGATGAGGGATTAAAATTAATAGATGAAGGTAAAAAGTGGGGAGCATATCATGACTTTAAGAGAGCGTATCAAAATTTTGAGATGGCAAAAGGAAAGTTCAAGGATATTGGTTGGCTTGAAGAAATAAAATATATTGAAACTGAAATAAAAAATACGAAAGCTCTTGAAGAAAGAGTTGAAGGTGAGGAATTAAAAATCCAAAATCTTCAAGATCAATTAGAGAAGCAGAGAGTATTAGAAGAAAGTCGCAGAAAAACAGAAGAAGCGCAATTGAGAGAAACTGTTGGAGACGTTAGTAATCTAGCTAATGAGGTTATTAATTTAATTGAAGAAAGGAGAAAACAACAAGAAATAACAGATACACAGAAAAAAGAGGAGATAAAGTATGAAGCAAAAGAATTTAGACGAATGATGGGAGATATAATAAAGATAAAAGAAGAGCTAATTAAAGAATTAGAAACAAAAGAAATTGAAAAACGAGATTTCCAAGAAAAATTACAAAGGGCTAAAGAGAGAGAAGAAATAGATAATTTAAAAAGGATAATTAAAGAAGCGGGGAAAAAGGAAAAAAAATAATAATTGATTTTATTGTCTATTAACATTCAAATTTTAGATATTGTTATTTCCTTATACTTAAACTAATCAACTGAAAGAGTTTATATTTAGATGATTAAATTATAATAGTATATTCGTAAAAAATGAGGATATTTGGAATGACTGAAAAAATTGAAGATGTTGTTAAGGCACGTATGTATGCTCGACAACAGCTTATTGACGGATGGGATCAAGACATCATAAATGAAGGATGTATTATAATCATCGGAGTAGGCGCGTTAAGAATATTATAATTAATAAATTTCGCGAATGGCTGTGAAATCGCTAAAGATTTCGCTCTGATGGGTATAGGTAAATTAATATTAGTTGATCTTGATACAATTGAAACGTCTAACTTGTCTCGTCAAATGCTATTTAGACCTGGAGATGAGGGACGCCCAAAAGCAGAAGTCGCAGCTGAACGACTAAAAGAAATGAATCCGTATTTAAATATTGATTTTTACTTTGAAAAACTCCAAAAGTTGTCGATGTCAGTTTATGAAGAATCAGACGTAGTTGTCGCTGCTTTAGATAACTTTAATGCAAGATTAGATTTGAACAAAATCTGCCTTAGAATGAAAAAACCCATGGTTGAGGGAGGTACAGTAGGTTTTGAAGGACATGTGCAAATCGTAATTCCTGAAGGTACAGGATTAAGATATAAAAATAAAAAAAATGAAATTGAAAATTTAGTAGAAGCAAGACTTTGGGAAATAACGGATACTGAATATCCTGATTATTATAGGGCTCAAAGAGAAATTGAATTATTAGAAGAGGAAATTGAACGAATAAAGAATGCAAGAATCTATCCTATAGTCAATAAAATAAAAAAAGAAATTGAATTGGTTTTTGATTGGAAATATGCCCCTGAGTTTTTAGACCAAACACCATGTTATAGATGTTTAGTTCCAATTCCTCCTGCTGATGATAAATTAGTAGCTGCGTGCACTTTAAAAGGGTTACCCCGTAATAGAAATCATTGTGTTATCAAAGCTGAAGTCGAATTTGAAAAAAAATACAGTCATAAGCCAGATCTCAATTTAAATGATGAAGTTCTTAAGTTAATGGAGATTGCCCAAGTAGAATTAGAAAATCTAAGAGAAAGAGTATTTAATGAGAATGTTCCTTCAGAAGAGAGGGATTCTTTAACCAAAGAACAAATTGAAGATTGGAAAAAAAATATTAGAGAGACATTCGGACCAGATTATAAGTTTGAGGAAATGGAAAATATTTTGGGAAATAAAATAGCTGCGATACAAACTGTTAGTTCTATTATCTCTAGTATTCAATCTCAAGAAGCGTTAAAACTTTTATTCAGAGTTAATGGAAGAAATATTGGACCCCCAATGGATCCTCCGTATGTCAATTATAATGGTATCTATGGTCAATTTGATCACTTAAATATCCTAAAAAGAGATGATTGCCTTGCTTGCGGAAAAATAGAAGGAGAAGAAAATGTTCAAATTGTAGTTCCTTTTGATGCGAATGTAGGTTATATATTTGAAGCAATGGAAATTTCAGGACATATGTTAGATTCAGAATTATGGATGATTACGAATCCTATGACTAAAGAAATCTATTGGAATCCATATATGCCTTCATTGAAAGACCCAGAGGTAAAACTGACTTCTCTAAAAATAAAGAGCAATGATATAGTTACGCTGAGTCCGTTAGGAAAGGCATTAGCAGAATCAGAAATAAAAAAGTTTAATGTCGTAATCGCTTTTATGTAGAATTTATTTCTTATATTTCTTTACAGGTTTCTTTTTTTTACTAAATTTATTAAATCGTCTATTAAGTATGCATCAATTCCAGCATTTTCTCCTGTCAAAAGGTCATTTTCTAAATCTCCGAAATACACCATTTCTTCTTTTTTTATCTTGAAATAATTTTGAATTTTTATAAGTCCCTCTGGAGCGGGTTTCCATTTCCTCACATCTTCCCTACCTATAATAAGTTCTATTTTATCATGTATGTTAGCTAATACTAAAGCCTGGATTATTGTATCTCTAACATTAAGTGATAGAATTGCAAATTTAGCATTATTTTTTACACCAAATAACTCCTTGCTTTTTATGAAAAAAATTGTCTCCTCTATTAGCTGGGTATCTCTTATATTTTCTAGCTCATAATGCCGTATTACGCCAAAGAAATTCTCTAAAATATTTTCGTCATTTTTCTCTACTATTTTTTCTAAACATATTGAAATCCTTTTAAAATCACATTGTTCTTTATATATTTCTCTATATTTCTCAACTAAATTCTCTTTTAAAGCCATCCAATCCACTATTAAATTAACGATAGTACCATCAAGATCAAAAATTATGACTTTCTTTTCTGTAAATGAGATATTGTTCATGGCTTTTCTCCTAAGAATTCAGAATCTTTTATATTTGCCTATAAAACAGTACTTGGTACCCAACTTTATGAAAAGGACATTTCTCTATACATACAGAACATCCAGTCGTTTCATAGAAATATTCAAAACATTTTTTACTATCTATGCGTGTTACTGTTCCATTTTCATTAACAACTGGTTCATCCAAAATAGCATTGACAGGACAAAAATTAATACACCTTCTACATTTCTCACAAAACTTAGAAATTTCAAATTCTTCATGCTTATTTTCTGGCAGTGGCCCTGCTTTTATTGAGATCAATGATAATCTTTGTCTTGGCCCAAATTTCTTTGTGATCAAGAGCCCCTGACTGCCTATTTCCCCCATATTCGCCTTAACTGCCATGGCAGGATAAAGAATTGGTCCACCTAAGGGGTGACAAGCGATTGCTCTATAGCCTTTAGAACGAATGAAATCTGCAAGCTGATTTGTAGCCTCTCCTAATTCTGCATATATCCTTAAAGACTCTAAACCCGCAGGAGGATTAGGGGCAGTATTAATGGCATCATAATCCATTTCCATCCCCAATACAATTCCATTTTCATATAATAACTCAATAGCACCTATATAATCATTCTCAAAAATTAGATTTTCATCAATAGGAGCAAACCCAATAAGATCGATTCCTAATGACTTAGCCATCTGATTAATTTCATCCCACAATTCTTCTGGGGCTGTTTTTATTTCTTGGGGTAGATCTTTGATCTCATTTTTATAATCTCTTCTAGCTTTTTGGATCCCCTTAAACATTTTTGGGATTATTTTTGAAGCGTCTTCTGCTAAGTGCTCCTGAAATGAAGAGATTTTAAATTTAGTGTTGTCAATAAACTTCGCTTTTAATCCTTTTGATTTTTTAATCAATCAAACCACTATTAGATTAAGTAGTTAGGTTAATCCATTTATCATTTTAAATATTTGGATTATGATTTTAAGAAAAATGGTATAAAATTACAATAAAATTGACAAATGAGCGAAAAAAGTTTTTCGATTTGGAAAAAGATCCTTTTGAATTCGAGAACTTAGCTGACTCGAGTCAGCATAAAAGCCTTCGGAACGAACTGGAAAAACTGTTGGAGCGCTGGAATGCAGAAACTCCATGGCAGGCTTCAGATTCCTGACCGTGGTTGACTATTGCTATTCAAGAATATGAAACTTTTTGAAGTTATTATCTATATAGAAATTCATAAAATTAAAAATTAAATATATGATTGCTAATGTTATAAGCTTATTATAAAAATATTTTATGGTTAGAAGGATGAAACTTAAAGTTGGGTTAATTGGTGCTGGAGGGTTTGGGTATCTGCATCTATCCGGCTATAAAAGGAATGAAAATTGTGAAATAACCGCAGTAGCATCTCGAACAGAGAAATCCGCTAGAAAAGCAGCTGAAAAATTCAATATACCACGGGTGTATTGGGGTGATGGTTGGAGAAAAATGCTTGAACTTGAAAAGTTGGATGCGGTATCGATTTGTTCTCCAAATTATCTTCATGCTCAAATGACATTGGAAGCACTTAAAAATAATTGTAACGTTTTGTGCGAGAAACCTATAGCAATTTCACAGAAGGAACTCTATGAAATAGAAAAGGAAATGAAAAGTAAGGAACTGATTTTTTTTAGTTCATTCCAGAAGAGATATATACCGTTTATATCACGAATAAAAGAAATGATTAAAAACAATGTATTAGGAGAGATCAACCTAGTAAGACATTTCTTTAGTCATTATGGCCCATATACCTCCTGGAGACCATTATCGGAACAAAAATGGTTTTTTGATGCTGATAAAGCGGGAGGTGGTGTGTTAATGGATCTCGGTGTGCATTCAATTGATTTACTTCGTTATTTAATCGGTGAGTATGATAGAGTCGAAGGATACAGCCATAATACAACATGTAAAAAAATAATTAAAGAAGACAATTGTAACGTCATATTTAGATTTAATAATGGTGTTCTCGGAACTATAATGATATCCTGGTGTAATGAACCATTAGATATTATAGAACTTTTCGGTACAAAGGGAATGCTTAAGCTAGATCTGCAATCTAAGGAACCCTTATCATATAGGCCAAAGAAGTTAAGAAGAAACCCAGCAATTAAAGAATTTTTAGAAGGAGACCATTCAATGAAAATAATACCACAACATCTTTTAATTAATCATTTCATCGATTGTATCCTGAAGGGAAGGCAAGAAAATCCAGACTTTAACGATGGTAAGAGAGCAGTAGAATTTGTCTTGGAAGCATACTCAAAATCGAATTCGGACTGAAGAAAGACAGAAATACATATTAATTCACTTAATACTTATTATAATATAAGAAAAGATATTTAAATAGATGAGATCTTAATGCTCTTCTTCGTTATAGCCTAAATCTTAAAAAATAAAAATAGAATATAAAAATTGATTAAGCTCCTTCAATCTTTTGAATATTTTTCAGTCCATGATTTCGCTTTAGCTTCGAACTTTTTCTGTGCTCTAAAATATTGCTCTCCTGCTTCGTGGTTTAATGGATCTCCCGGGTTAAAGAAAGGAGGCTCGACATGCATCATGCCTTTGAGAGCTTCAATAATATTAGTTAAAGTTTTACTTGGTGTCCACCCCGATGCCCCCGTACTTGCATCAACTTTTCCCACAAGGTCTGGATTAATTAAATCTAAACAAATGTTAAGCTTTCCCGGTGGAATAGAACTGTCAATATTGGGATGCCACATTAGGGTAACGGCATAAGCATATGGAGGGGCGAAAGGGTAATTATCTGGAAATTTGATTTCAAATATAAATTTGCCATCTGCATAAGGAGTTCCTTTCTTGCCTATGATAGTTAAGCGTAAGTGATCAATACTCCTACCCCATGGTTCTAAAATGACAGTAGGTTCGTTCTTATACGTTTCGATTGCTTCAGTATAATCAGTTTCTTCCCTGATGGTAATCACCTTTATAATAAATTTACAATTAAATTGTAATAGTTATATTAGTTTAATTTTATAAAAATATTTATTATGACAATAAAAATTTTTCACAACAAAAGTATTTTGCGTTTTTTTATTGGAAAATTTTTTGTTAATATTCTTATAAAGTAAACATATTTGAAGTTTTCTTAATCAAAAGGTAGAACTTTGTGGGTATAAAAAAAATATCAATATCTTTTTGTTATTACTCACTCTATCTAAAAACATAAAAAATAAATTAATTATATTATTATTTTATTTTAAAACATATCCCCTCCCTAACTCAGTGGTCAGAGTGCTCGGCTGTAGATAATATCGCGTACTAAAGCTTGTAGCTAATGAAGTTACGTCAGCCGTTACCGAGCGGTCCCCGGCTCGAAATAAGGTTCCATATCGGAACAAGCTAGAATCCGGGGGGAGGGACCATTTATTCTAATATTATATATTAATGTAAAAAAAAAGGTTTAAAATGGAGAAAATTGGAATTTAATAGTAATAGCTTTAGGGTTGAATTGCTTCAATAACCTTCTCCTTAAAATCTTCTCCTTCTAATATTTGCATTTCGTAAATTGCTTCTATTTCTATTCCAGTACCTCCTTCACTCTTCTCAAATATTTTACGTATTGATTCAAGGTCTTTTGCATTCCATTCACAATATAATTTTTCTTGTTCAGGTACTGCCCAGCTTCTCAGCCAATCAGCATCATCTGTACAATCTGATTTTAGATTACGTAGTAATACATTTTTCTCAGAAGGAAGTTTTAACATCCCCTCTAAAGTCCGTTTTCTAATTGGATGAATCACAATATACTTCGGCATTTTCATCTCACCTTTCAAATTTATTGATTTCCTTTTAATTTTATTAAATTAATTTACAAAATTGTAAACCAATTATAAAGTAATACAATTAATAATATAACTTTTACATTTTAGTAACAATGAATTAAGAGAAGAAGTAAAGATATCTTTATTATTTTTCTTTCGGAACAAAAATTCTCAAAAAATTATTATTTTAGCCACCATTAATTATTAATATAATTATTTAAATATACTATTAAATTAGCGGAGATAATTGATTAAATGAATGAAAGCGATAAAGATTTTGAACAGCATGAGTTAGAAAAAATACGGATGAGAAAAATGAAAGCGATAATAGACGCAAAAAAACAACAAGAATTTGCTAAAGATAGAGTAGTTTCAATTTCAGAAAAAGGTGAATATGTTTTAAAGGTGGTATTAGCTCCAGAAGCGTATAACTACTTAAACAGTATAAAGAGTAAGGAACCAAATGTATATCAAGCAATTTACAATGAGCTAATTAGCCCAGATGTAATACAAAGCATAGATTATTTATTGGCAATTATCCAACAAAGAGGAGGTGTTCCAAAAAAAATTCCTCTTGATGCTATAATATATTTAGAGCGGAAAGTTAAAGGAATAAAAAGTAAGATCCAGGTTAAACGTGGTGATGATCTCATGGATTTAGGATCATTTTTAACTAAATAATAATGAAATTCCAACCACATTAACTATTATAATGGAATTTTTATTGCTCTCTCCCTGATATTATGGCTATTACTTCACATTCGTCATTAGGAAGAGGATTTGATGATATCTCGAAAAATTGAAAGGCAAATGGCCTCCCAAAAATTTGCTCTACTAAATAACCAAACGACTGAATCGCAAATATAAAAACTCTTTTCAGAGTAGATTCAGTATCGGTTTGAATATTTAATTCCTTTATTACTTCTTCAATTACTTCAATTTCTTTGGAATTATATCTATACTTAAATACTAATTTGAAATCAACAGGAGTAGGGGCTTCAGGATCTTCAAATGAAAGGCCTTGCTTTCGGAAATGAAAAGAAGTATTTAAATACAATGAAAAGATTTCCTCATGATGATCCTTTAAAAGATGAGATATACGTGAACGGGCTTGATATTGAGGCCAATAATCCTTCATGAGTTTTAGTAATCTCGGGTAATTCTTGTATTTGTTTTCACTTTCCTTTTTCAAACAATTGAGTAACTGATTCTTCAGGGGCTTAAATTCAGACTGTTGCCCAACCCGAGTTATAAATTTTCGAAATGTAACACTCATTCTTTAAAGTAAGAAAATAATTTTGTATGAACTATATATTATATATTTATTTTTTCCTATGATATTTTGATAATACTAGTTCTCTTATATATTACTATTTTTTTATCAAATTTATCAAACAGATAAAGCACTTTTGAAATTAAGTTTTATAAAATATGTAAAAAAAATTTATAGTAATCCTAATTTTACTTATTATAATGGTGGATAAAGTTGGGCTTGTTTATACCAAAGAATATCAAAAATACAATTTTGGAAAAGATCATCCTTTGAGACCCTTAAGGCTCAAATTGACATATAGCCTTATGGATAAGCTAAAATTGTTAGAAAATGAAAGATTAGAGATTCTGGAACCTCGAATGGCCACCAGAGAGGAATTAGAAAGAGTCCATTCTCCGAAATATGTTGATGTTGTAAAAAAATTGAGTGAAAATCCCAATGATAAATCAACGTCTCCTTATATCTATGGTTTAGGACCTGGAGATAACCCAATCTTTAAAGGTATGTATGAAGCTTCTGCTTTGATATCTGGAGGAAGTATTATTGCTGCAGATAAAGTGTGGAATGAACAAGAGATTAGAATCGCATTTAATCCGGCTGGTGGGCTTCATCACGCGATGAGAGAAAAAGCTTCAGGTTTTTGTATTTTCAATGATATTGCTGTCTCTATTCAGCATTTAAAAACCTTGAAAAAAGACATTAGAATTGCTTATGTTGATATTGATTGTCATCATGGTGATGGTGTTCAATGGCTTTTCTATAATGATCCGAACGTTTTAACAATATCATACCATCAAGATGGAAAGTTTCTTTTTCCAGGAACGGGATTTATTAATGAAACTGGGGAAGGAGAGGGGAATGGCTTTTCTATAAATTTTCCTTTGATACCAGGGACAAATAATAAATCTTTTATTAAATTATTTAGGAAAACTGCACCAAAATTATTAGAAGCATATAAACCAGATATTTTAATAACTCAATTAGGGGTAGATACCTACTTTGATGATCCCTTAACACAGATGGGTTTTTCATTATCAGTTTATAGAGATATTGCCCAAACGATGAAAACATGTGCAAAAGATTATTGTCAAGATAAATGGGTTGCATTTGGAGGGGGAGGTTATTTATTAACTGTTGTACCTAGAGCTTGGAGTATCTTTTTAGCCAGGATGCTTGGCATAGAATTGCCTAATGAATTACCAGATAGTTGGATAAAAGAAGTTAAGAAAGAGGTTCCTTATGAAGATACACCATACCTATTATGGGATAGAGGTGAAAAGGTTGAGATTCAAATGCTTCGAAACCCTGAAATCGCTAAAAAAATCATAGATTATACAAACTCACTTGTTGAGCTTTCAAATGAAAAATTTCTACCAAATTTGATTAAAATATAAAAAAAATTCAATAATTTTTTCCCTAAAAAGATTTGCCAGTAAGGAGTGAAAAGAAAAGATATCTCTACTGTTAAGTAAGTAATCAAATTTGTGATAAATTTCTAAATTTCAAATTTTAAGTGGTGAAATTCTTGTATAATTTATTTTCTACTTTGTCATGTGAATTTTTGGAAATCTTTAAATAGTAGAAAAATTCAACATATATTGTTAAAATAAAAGATCGGAAGACCATGAACGACAATATATTCTTATACCTAAAGTCGAGCAATCGGCTAAATACCTCAACCCTTAACCCTGTTATTAGATAAATACGTCTCCTCTTTTTAATTTTTTAAGATTCATGGTTTCCGATTTTTTGCTTTTTCTACTTAACTTACTCGAAATCAAAATAAATTATCTAAAATTCAAGAAGTAAAAGAGTGTGTCTTTTTAGGCAAATAATTCTAAAAACTGACCTGCGATCCCAAAAAAGTCTTCATCGTTTAGAGGGCCAAGATCACCTTTTAAATATAATACTATATCCCCATCGGAATCTACAATCTCCCCTTTTTCTTTTTTAAATTCAAAAATAAACTTATCTGCAAAAGAAGAAAATATCTTTCCTTCTTTGATATAACCCTGTTGTTCTCCTTCATTCCAAGTTATGGCGCCATTTTCCTTAAGAATCAAAAGTGTATAGCCTGTTTTGTCTTTAAACTCATTTTTTTCCAAGTAGCCAATCAATTTCTTTTTTTTATTCAAGAATCTATTCCCTTCAATAAAACCTTCTAATTTCTCCTTTTTATTAAAAACTTCAATCATAAATTTCACCCTAATATGTGTATTTAGAAATAAGTAAGACAGAAAATTTAAGTTTTATTTAAAGAAGTTAATTAAAATTATTCGAACGAATTTTTTTTAGTCAGACTGAATAATCATCAATTCTTAATGGATTTTAATTCAGTTGTAAACTTTTTAAATACTTTGTTGATTGAAAATATTTATTAAATCGTAATCCATTAATTATTAAGGATTATCATAATTTTAGATTCAAGTTGAGATTGGGTATGAGTGAAGATACCAAAAAGATAAAATTAAGTACAGACACAGAAGTAGATTTTGATGAAAAAGCCCCGACAACTCTTTTTGAAATTATTATTAGTGAGATTCTGATTCCTAAGTATAAGGAAAATGCGGATTGGAATTTATCTTTAAATATTATCATCGAGGAAATGAATAAGCTTATAATAAAGTATGACCTTAGTCCAAAACTTAAGTTAGGCTTGCTTAATAATGTTGAAAAACATCTAGATAAAGACATTGAAGAGTTAACTGGAGTGGATAAGATTGAAATATTATTCTTAAATATGGATGATTATGTTGAAGATATACGAACACTGATACTTGCAGGTAAAGATAAAGAAGAACTCCGTACTGATATGGCAAATTTAGTAATGCCATTGACGCTTTTTGAGTTAGCAGAGCTTTTTATTTATTTAGGAAAGAGAACATTTTTAAAATGATTAAATTAATTTTTTCTCTTTCTATTCTATTAATCTCAGAGTTGTAATGGGTCGACTTTGGAGGGGATATAGAATATCATTTTCAATAGCCCATTCAATATCTTGAGGATAATTGAAGATTGTCTCAAGATTCAATCCTAGATTGTAAAGTTGGAAGAGCTGATCGTTATTTAAAGAAAGTTTTTCTTTAAGTTCTGGTTTAGTGTCTAATAGTATTGTTGATGAACCTTCAGGGTTTGGGACAGACATTTTCTCCTTTTTTCCAATTATAATCTTTATCAATCTAAACTGTTTTTTATCAAGGATTATCATATCGGGAATAACAAGGTTGTTCGTAATAAGTTCACCAAGACCCCAGGTTGAGTTAATCAGCATTTCATTTTTTTCATTATTTAATACATTTACCGTGAATAAAACGCCCGAAGTTTGAGAATTAATCATTTTTTGAATTATTACTGCCATCTCTAAATCTATTAAAGATATTTCTTCATTTCTTTTCTTCATTTGGAGGAAATATAATAATGCTTGAGGGCTGTACAATGATATCCAGCAGTTTTTTACATAGATTACGATATCTTTAAAAGTTTTGATATTTAAATAACTTTCTGCCTGTCCAGCAAAGGAGAACGATTTTGAATCTTCAATATTGGCTGATGATCTAACAGAAAACGAGGTTTTTTTGCCAATTTTTTTAATCAGATTAATATAAGCGCTCTTAATTTCATCAACAATTCCCTGGGGGATTTGTGCTCTAAGGAATAATTCTTTTATTCTAGTAGAAATATCCATAATATCGTTCGGAGTGTAGTCGGTTGAAATAATTTGAAGAAGTTTTTCATTTAAATGGGAAGTTTTTAGAAATTGTCTATAGGAATTTGTATTTACAATAATTCCTGGGGGGGTATTGACGCCAAAATTTATGAGATTAATTAGATTTGAGCCTTTTCCACCGAACAATGATGGATTGGGTTTTGCATTATCTAAAAAATCCACAAAATTCATTTTATTCCAAGTTAGAATTTAATTCATTCAAATATAAAATCCCTTTGTCATCTCCGTCATGAATAATTTTAGCGTTTTTACCGTTTAGAGATGACACATCTTCTGTAAGAAATTCTGTAGCCATTATACAAGGAAGGCCGAACTCTCTTGAAACTATAGCTAGATGCGATCCTGCTGATCCAGTAGTACAAATTGTACCAGATAATTCTGATAATATAGGACTCAGTGTAGTTATTCCAGCATCATCAACAATACATATTTTTCCAGCAGCACTATCAAAAAGGTTTATTACATCTTCTATGGTCCTAACGTAAACTAACTCTCCAGAAACATCAGATTTTGAAGAACAAGATAAACCTTCACCGATTTTTATCATGATAAATATACTTAAGAATTCCAAAACAAATGATATTAATTAAATTTTTATTTTTTATACTTTAATCAAATTTGTGACTTAAGTTTTATTAAAACCATTAAAACTGGTTATTAAATATAAATAGTATTAAGTTTAAACATATTATCAAAAATTAAAATTTTAGTATGATAGATACATGAATGTAAAAGAAGCAAACGAGCTTATCGCTCATGCGTCTAAATTAGTTGATTATCAAGTATCAAAAAGAGGCTTATTGGAAACACAATTATTTCCAGTTACTGCTTATATCTGTGTATCCTTTTATAATAGTTATGATATGCTTTATGATATACTAAAAAAAGTATCAGAAAAGACTACACCCGAACAAATGGGAAAGGAAAGTAGGAAAATTCTTTCAGAAATTCATGCTTTAAGTATTTTTTATATCCCGTTATATTATATGGCAGGAAGGATGGGAGAAATTTGCCGAAATAATAATGATCCTAAGAGTGAAAGTGTCGAAAAAAGAGAACAAACAATTTTTGTACTTGATTTTTGGAAACGGATGGCATCATCCTATTTCCCAGAGGGTAAAGTATCTGTGTTTGATTCAGATAAAAAGAATATCGCATTGGATCAACATGATATTGATTGGGCAATGAATCATATTATGAATGTAACAAATGATCAAGCTACAAAAGTAAAGCGTGCTGTAGCTAATCTAGAATTAGTTTCATTTATTGATGAATGTGAAGCGAGAGCGAAATTATGCGATCATGGCCCATATAATTTAGAGGATAATGAAATTTTAGTTTTTAGGGAAATTTCTCATCTATATGATGGAGGTAAACCTCATTTTCCTTGGTCTATAACAGAAGCAAAGGCACCTTACAATAATATTGCTGTGGCGTTCCGACTAAAAGATGTAGAAACAAGTTTTGATGATTTTGCATCCTTAGAATCTAATCCCGTAGATTTTTTAAATAATATAACGGGTATTGCCTTATTTACACGCGATAAAGAAAAAGTTATCCCTCTTGATCTTGATATTTTAAATGATTTTAGCGATTATGCTGTAAAGGCAAATAAAGAACTATTTTTGAAATTCTCTAAATGGGATAAACGGCAAAGATTAACAGCAGGAGCTTTTGCATACTGTTATGGATATGCCAGATTTACTAATTTTGTTGGAATAGCTGAGAAGATAAATTGGGATCTTACGGAAAGAACTATTAGTAAGTACATACCCGAATTCATGGAGAGTGATTTTGATCCAGGGATTCCAAGATTTTTAAGGAGTAGAGTAAAGAAGAAAAAAGAAGGTCCATCACTTTTTCTATTACCAGAGGACTAATTAGTATGAATTCAGAAAAAGTAAAATCAGCTCTTACAGACGCCGATGAGCTTCTTCATAACCCCACTGATGAAATGAAATGGCGAGAATCATACTACTTCAATTGGGTTGATCTTAAAAATAGAGTTTCGGGATTTTCTACAATTGGAATATTGCCCAATGAAAAAAGGCGTGAATTTGTATTTTTGCTTTTTTTAGAAGATCAAAATGAAATTTATTATAAAGAACCCCCACTCCATCAATATGAAGATAATATTGAAATTATGCTTAAGGAAAAACGACTATCTTATAAACTCGTTAAGCCCTTCAAGATTTGGGAGATTGAATACAATTCTCGAAAATTGGAATTTAAAATTATATTTGAAACTAGATTTCCAACATATTATTTTGGCTTAGATTCCTCTGCATCATGGCATCAGCATTTTGAGTCATCTGGAACCATAAAAGGGACATTAAAGATAAAGGATCATACACCAATAATTATCAATGGATATGGTCAACGTGATAAGAGTTGGGGTTATCGAGATTGGCACCAATTTGATAAATGGTATGCAGGTCACTTTCAATTTAAGGATTGGTCGTGTGCCTTCCGAAAGGATTATTATGAAGATAGAATAGATTTATCAGGTCATATTTCAAATGATAAAGGAAATTCTCCTTTATCTATTTTAGATATCGAAACTATCAATGATGATGATAAATTTCAAAGTCCTCTCACAGCAACTTATTTCATTAAAGATGCAAATAAAAATTCTTATACAATAAAAGCAGAGAGAATAAAGAAAAATTCATTTATAAGATTTGCACGAACATTTCTAGGAGGTTTTACAGAGCTGTTTGAGCAAATAGTTGTTATGAAAAACCTAGATACGGGTGAAGTGGGCTCTGGAATGATGGAGCATTTACGTACTTTTAAATCAGATGATTGAATATTAATTTTTAAAATTAAAGGTTTTAAATTAGTTTACATTTAATCTAAAATAAATTATAAAGAATTTTGAAAAATAAGGGGATAAAAAAAATGTGTAAATGGTGTTTTTCTCACGGAACCAATGGCGAGAAATGGTACATGAATGCTAAAAATTATTCCAATCAGCTTGCCGATGAGATGAATCTAAAAGATTATTTAAGCGAACAATGGCAACATTATGAACAAATTTATATTAGGAAAATTATGGGTGTTTCTTCGAAAGATTTAGGGTATAAATTGAAAATGCCAATAATAGGTAGAGTAGTTAGAAATATGGCTGAGAACATGATTCATAGTGAAAAGAAAAACAGGAAGGGAGTAAGAGCAGATGGTCATTTTGGTCAAGTTATACCTCTTGAAGATGGAAAAATTATTCTCTCTGAATTAGCTGCCGAACCAATAATTTGTAATTATTGTATGTGTCGTTGGCAACGGAGAGGTGAAAAAGAAGCGGTTTGTATTAATTTTGGAGCTTTATCTGAAGTTATTGAAAAACTCCCCCGTTTTATACCAAAAGATAGAGCAGTGAGATTAGATCGTGAGGCAGCTGTAAAACAACTAGAAGAAAATAATAAGAAAGGATATATAGCTTCTGTTTGGTTTCAACCGGTGCCATATATATCTGCTATTTGTTCGTGTGAAAATCCAGAATGCGGAGCTTTTACTCTAAGAAATAGTTTTGATATTAATATTATGTATAAGGCAGAGTATATAATTAGTTTAAACCAGGATAATTGCCAAGGATGTAAGTCGTGCGTTTCTTGGTGCCAACTTGGAGCTTTGAAATACATCCCTTCAATGAAAAGAGTGATCGTTGATTACGATAAATGTGTTGGTTGCGGAGTTTGTCGGCATGCTTGTGAAAATGATGCGTTGAAATTAATTCCTAGAGAAGAATTCCCGGGATATAACGGAAAATATTAGATTGGTGATCTTATGGGAAGTAAAGTAAAAACTAAAAAGTTAAAAAAACAATTAAAGGAAAAAAGAACGAAAATCCGAATTGATTACTCGATTTGTGGTGAAGATGGAAAGATAGATCCAAGAGATTGTTGTAAGTGTCTTAAAGTTTGCGATCCCGCAGTTTTTACGATGCATTCTGCATTAGATCTAAAATTTAAAGATCCTTATGATCCACAGAGATGGATGATAACTCCCCAATGGGGTTCACTTTGTACACGTTGTCTAAAGTGTGTTGAAGTGTGTCCTGAAAATGCAATAAGTATAAAATGGTAAACTGCTTTTATTTCAAAATATTTTTAATCCAATTTTACTTCCTTTGCACTTTTATAAAGATAATCAAAATAGTATAAAGAAGAAGGACCAAAAGCTACATGGTCCGTGACAATACCGAAATAAGACATTTTTTTTAGGAAGAAACTTTCAGAGAGAATAATAAAAGCATCTTCTCCCTCATCAATTATAACTGAACTGCCAAAAATTTGATCTCTCCACCTGATTTCACTGATTGTATTATATTTCTTAAGTAGAGATTTAAAATTTTTTACTTCTAAACCTTTAGCTTCAACTAGGAGCTTTATATCAGTTACACCCCTAGCTCTTGCTTTTTTTATGTCATCAAAAAACAATTCCAACAATTCGAATTCGTTTGAGGTAAAATAAATTGAAGTTTTTGCCAAATTTATTAAAGATAGAGCTCTGTTTATGCAGACATCTCTGCCTCTGTGAACGTATAAAGCGATTTTGATTGGGGTATCGTGTGATTGGTAAATAGGCGTAAGAGTATGGATAATTTTATTTGAATGATCATTGAAGTTATCACTATATTGTTTTTTAGCAATTATTAAAGCCTCATCAGGTGATTTTGCAAAGTAACGACTAGGCCTGGAATCTTCTTTGATTATCCACATTTTATCCTTTTCCAGCTGTGTAAGGATGTTATATATCCGGGAGTAAGGAACACCTGATGCCTCTGATAACTCTCGAGCATCCATTGGGCCTTTTGAGATCAAAGTGAGATAAATTGAGATTTCATAATCTGTAAGACCTATTGATCTTAAAGATCCCTTAACATTTTCTGGAATTTCTTTTGACATTATTTTACCACTTCTATATGATTATATATTGAAAAATTAATGCATCTCTAATAATATTAATGGTACTACAATTTCTTCTAAAAATAATCGGAATTCAAATTAAAGAAATGAGGATAAACAAAATATAGCTAAAATTTTTGATGTTATAAATATTTAAACGCAATTAATTATCAAAAAATTCTAAATTTTAGTTCTTTTTACCGTATTTGTTCTTGTTTATTTCTTTATTAATAGATTGATAAACATTTTCAGACAATAGTTTTTTCAATTCGCAAAAAAATATTTGAATTTGAGAATACAATTAAAGTTTTTATATACATTATTCATCACATTTAATAATAAAGTTAAATTATTTTTATAAAAAGCATATAAAAAATTCGTGATTTCGATATTATGGATATTGTAGATCTAAAAATTTTAGAATTATTAAAAGATAATAGTAGAATGTCTTTTAATGAGATTTCTCAAAGTGTAGGCAAAACTGAAGCAACTGTTAGAAGACGTGTAAAAAAGTTAACAGACGAGGGTGTAATTAGAAAATTTACCATTGATTACGCAATCGATAACAAACCCCGTACTCGGGCTACCGTGAAAATTGAACCAGATTTTAAAGAGATTAAGAGAATTTTAAAGGAATTGTTAGAAATTGAAGAAATAACAAATATTTGGAGACTTTCAGGAGATTGTGGATTATTTATGAAAGTTGAAATACCTTCTATTGAACAATTTAATCCTCTCATAGAAGAGAAGATCTCACAAATTAAGGGACTAAAAATAGTAGAAACATGTTTTATTACTGATGTAATCAAATGAAGTTTTTCTTTTTTTATTGAATTTTCTAATTTTATTAACTATATGTGTTTTCTTCTTGTTTTTAGATTATCTTGTAGTTTTTCTATAAATGAAATTTATTTGTATTCCATAATTTTAACTATCATCAATAATAATTAGGATGAAAATATGTCGTACAAATTCTCAAAGGAGGAGCTTCGGGAACTCCTTATTGATTATAATAAAATTGCATTGGAAAATTATGATTTACTTGATAGTATTGAGATCTGGGATGAAACTCTACGTGATGGAGAACAAAGCCCTACAGTTTATTTAACTCTTGATGAAAAGATACATTTAGCAAAATTGATGGATGAAATAGGAGTTAAACTAATAGCAGTAGGTTTTCCAGCAGTTTCAGATTCAGAAAAGAAAATTGTAAAAACAATCGTTAATGAAAATATTAATAATTCCACAATTTTAGGTATAGCTCGACCAAGGAAGGATGATATCGATGCTTGTATAGACGCAGATCTTAAAGAAATTGTTATCTTTATGCCAATATCACCTATTTTTAGAAAAACATTAAAACAAAATGAGAATCAACAATTAGACGAGATTAAAACATCTATTCAATATGCAAAAGACAATGGATTCAAAGTTAATTGGGTTTCAGAAGATGGGACTAGGTGTGATTTTAGTCATTTAAAAAATGTTTTTGCTACAGCAATAGAAGCAGGAGCAGAACGTATAGTCTTAGGAGATACCGTTGGTGTTTTAACACCCCCCTCTACTTCATATCTAATAAAACGTATTAAAGAGGAAGTAATTTCACCGTTAAAGGAAAAAATTCCATTAGGAATTCATACTCATAATGATTTTGGTCTAGCTGTTTCAAATACTATAACTGGTGTTATAGAAGGATGTCAATATCCTCACACCTGTATAAATGGATATGGCGAACGTGCAGGGAATGCGGCTCTAGAAGAAGTAGCCACAATTTTAGAACGATTAGGAATAAGCACAGGGATAGATCTAACCAGGTTACCAGAATTAAGTGAAGTTTGCGAAAAATATTTTTGTAAACCTTTATCACAATATAAACCAATCGTAGGAGATTTTGCATTTTCTCATGAAAGCGGACTCCATATTGCTGCAATTCTTGCTCATCCATTAACCTACGAACCAATAAACCCCCATATGGTCGGCAGGAAAAGAAAGTTTTATTTAGGAAAATTTTCAGGGACAAAATCAGTTTCCCATGCATTACAACAGAAGATAAAAGTACTAGATATAGATATACCTATAGAAATAATTAGAAAAATTTCTACGGAAGTTAAAAGGAAACACGAGACGACATCGAAAGAAGAACTCAGAAAATCGTTCAATATTATTAAAGAAGAGCTAAAGAAAGTTACGAAAGGTGTTAGTGATAAAGATTTTTTTGAAATCGTCAATAAATACGCACAGCCTTATATTCCGAAAGGCCACCCAGTGAAGCCAAAAGATTAATTTTCATTAAGAATATTGTGGTTACTCATTTTTCTAAAAATTTATCGATAACATTGATCTTTTTCTTTGTTTTCTTTACATCATTTTGCAGTTTCTTTGATCTTTTTGAATATTCTTCATCATTAATCGTTCCAGACGAATGTTTTTTGTCAATAAACTCTAGTAAGTCCTCAACAGAAGTAAGTTTTGATTCTAATCCCTCTTTTTCATCTTTTAACTCCTTTTTTGTCTTACCTTTTGTTTTGAGTTTAGGTACTGGCTTTAAGCCTGTTTCTTCAACTTCTTCTTCCATCAGAATTTCAGGTTTTGGTGGTAAAGCTGTAAGGGCTTCTTCACTTTTTTCCTTATTGCTAATAGCACTTATTTCACTAGTTATTTCTGGTAATGATGGAATCTTTTGGACACTAGGCTGAATATCTTGAGCTTTATCTTGTACTTCAGAAATATCGAGTTGCGTGGATTCAATTATATCTTTATCTGACTCTGATGCAGTCTTTATTAATTTATCAATAGTAGTTTTAATTGTGTTTATTTGATTTTGAAAAATCTTTAATAATTCTACCAATTCACTTTTTTTAGAAATTTTCATAGAAAAATCTATGTTGATTGTTCTTCCTTCGCTTGGAGTGGAAGTGGTTGATGTTTCAGGTTGTATTTGTATTTGAGAAGTTTCTTCAGCTGGACGAGAAATAGGTGTTGGAATATCCAGGGTTGACCTCAATTCCATACGATAATCAGAAACAAGCCATTTAAAAATATTTAATGCAAAACTAGGATGATCATAACATTGGAATCCTCCTCCAATTTTATCTCTAAATATTTCATAACTACCAATGCAACAAACCCTTCCATTTCCTATTTCGGATACACAGACTAGAGGACAAGAAAAGGGTTCTGATGTTTCGTTCGAATCAGCTATCGAGAATGCCCCACTCCCAACAATTGAAAGAGAGCACCCTGATCTATAACATAAAGTGTCTATTTTAGACGTAATTGGATGAGGAATGTTGAATGTCGAAATTAATGGGATATTTTCCATCCCTAAATTAACTCTTTCATCTAAAACTTGATCATTTTCAAAAATTATTCCAAATTGTTCCGATATTTCAGATAAGTTGCTCCCACGACCTCTATCACCACCTGCGTGTGATAACAATAAGAGTCCACCTCCAGAATTTTTAACCCACTTTACTATTTGTGTGATTTCATTAGCAGTAATTCTTGAAAAGTCAGGACATACGAATACTAATATATCAAAGGGCATTAGTGATTCTTCTGTTATGGGAACCTCTAAAAAATTATAACATACAAAATCATTTGAATTTAATTGATCTCGAAGTTCAGTTAAATTATCATCAATTCGACCTCTTGGTTTATGAGCAACATCAAATGCGATGTGATACGACATGATTAACCACAAGACAAGTATAATTTAAAATTCTTATATATTCAAAATCATGATATTATTAATTACTATTTTAATCTTTCTAAAATTAATATTTAACTATATTATATAGAAATTACTAATCTCTAATTTTTAAGTTAGACACAATTTGATGAGGAGTTTTACTAAGACCTGCTTTTATCTCCTATAATTAGGTAATCTTTACTAATATTCTCAACCATTACATCGCTACCTATGATTGAGTTTGTTGTAATAATGTTATTAAGCTGTGCTCTTTTTTCTATGACACTATTTTCTAAAATGCAGTTTTCTATATATGAATTTTCTCCTATTGAAACATAGGGACCGATAACACAATTATTAATTTTAGTGTTCTCTCCAATGAAAATAGGATTTTTCAAAAAGGACTTATCGACTGTTATATTTAATTTTGGAAAATCTTCCTTTTTAACAGAATTTTGCGTTAGTAGATATCTATTACCGTTAAGTAATTCAGAGGGCCTACCAAAGTCAAGAATTCCTTTTTTTAGTTTAACTGCGGCGATTCTAAAACCTTTATCCACTAAATCTTGTAAACTTTGTGTTAAATATATCTCCTTTGTTGTATCTGACTTCTGATCTAGATAATATTTAATGTTTTCAAAAAGTGCAATTGTAGCTGAATTTGAAAAAGCGTAAGGACCAGCAATGGCTAAATTCGAGATGAATTCTTTTGGTTTTTCCACGAGACTTTGAATAATTGAATTTTCATCTACAGTCACTACACCATATGAGCTTGCATCTTCGTTTGGGACTTCCATAACTGTAATAATTCCATCTATATCAGATTCAAAATAACGATACATAAAATATGAATATTCATCAATAGGAATCATATCTCCTAAAAAGATAAGAGCACCTTCTCTTTTATCTTGCTCTTTTGTTTCAAAATGCTGTTTTTTAAACCTTATATTTGATAAATAAACTGCTTCACCTAATCCCCAATAAAAGGGAATGTTATTGGAATATCCTCTCGGAATTTGTTCAATAAATGTAAGTTTAAATTTATCAGCATAATTTTTTTTTACATAATCAATTATTTGTCTCTTTTTATAGCCAACAATAAGTATTAATTCTGTGTTTGGATCAAAAGTATTACTAAATTTTTCGAGAATGTGATCCAAAACAGTTTTTCCTGCAACTGTTAAAAAAGCTTTTGGTTTGCTTAAAGTAAACGGTTTTAATCTTGAACCGATGCCTGCTATGGGTCCTATAATTTTCATTCTTTTTAGAATAATCTTTCTAATTGATTTGAAATTTAAATTTATTTAATAGAATTTTGATTCATCTGAATCAAAAACTCTTTGTAAATGCCCAAATAGAATATCTAAACCATGGTCTTCTCTTGATGAACATGGAATTAATTCACTTGTAGATCCCATTTGGATAAATACTTCTGAAAGAAGCATTGATAATTCTCTGATCAATCCCTTTTCTCTTTCATTGGTTGAATCCTCTAACGCTTGAAAGTCGTGACTCCAATTAAGAATCATATCTATTTGATCTTCATCAATAAGATCAACTTTAGATAAGATATTTATTTGCGAGATATTCCTAAAACGAAACTGAACAGAAGCTGCTAAAAGTAAGGTTGAAATAAAACCATTAGGTCTGAGAACAAAATTTGAATCAAAGAGAAAACTCACAGATCTTTGGATATCGCCAAATCCTAATGCGCTAGCTATTAAAGGTCCAGTTTCTCGAAAAGCAAATAGCTCTAATTGCCCTGCAGTATCCACAAATATCCAATCCGGGTTATATTCATCAATTTCGTCTTTTATATCATCTAAAAAATTTACCATTAAATCAGAAGCTAAAATCATCCCACCATTCGGTCCTAAACCATATTCTTCCATAACCTCTTCTAAAACAATATAATCCCTTACATCGATGTCAGGAACATAAGAAATAACTTTAACTCCAGGATCAAGATTCAACGTAATTGCTGAAATCTCTGGATTTCGATTTACAACATATTCCTTTAACTCACCCGTGAGAGTACTCTTACCACTTCCGGCTGTACCTATGAAATAATTTAATAATATTTTAAATAACCTCTATTGAATAAATTTCCTCTTTTATCTCTTTTAAACCAATATTAGAAAATAATTAAAGATTTGCCACTTAATTATTAGAAATAACTGTCAAAAATTTAATGATCCATATAAATCTATTTTATTTCGGTTTTTTGAGACCATCTAAGTGGATTTCTTTTTCCTGTTGTTTTTTAAGCCTTTTTATCTGATTATTAATTGCCTCTTCTTCTTTCTTCATCAAAACTTCATCGTCCACCATCAATTCTTTAAGTTCCTCTTCAGTTAATGGTTTTAAAATCTCTTTAACATTAAATATTTCATTTTTTTCAAAATTTTGCTTGAAAATTGTTTTCATCTCTTTGATTACCATTAATTTACCGGAGGACATTTGACCTTGAATTAATGCTGGTTTTGTTGGACCTCTTATTCTTTCAATTCCAGATTCAGAACTCCTGTTAGGTAGACGAGGGGGTGAACCATAGGAAAAATTTCCAACCGGCATGTTTTGAAATGTCAAATTTAAATTCTTTAGATGTTGCTCAATGTTTTTTAATGTTTGATTGCTTTCACTAATCATTGAGATAATCGAATCATCTACAGATATACTTTTGATGCTATTTTTCTCGTAAATAACCGTACTCTTTCGTTCCTTATTATTGAAATCAGTTTTTACCTCCTGATATAGTTTTTCTCTGGTAAAACTGTGATGTTGGTTTTTCTTTATACCTAAATCGATGAAGTGAAAGCCGATATAACAATCTTCATTAATCCATATATCTGAAATGTTGAATTTTTCTTCGAATGTAAATTCAATACGCTGTCCAGAATACATGAAGACTGTTAACCTTAAAATTCTAATTTGTAAATCGTCATATCCAAATATCTCGTCTAAATCTATTGAAAAACAGAGATGTTCATCCGAATAATAGAGCTTCTTAATAGAAACAAGATAAGGAGGTTGATTAGAAAATATGTCTTGTTTAGTCGTTTTTGAAATCTCAAATTTTAGGTTTAAACGTTTAATTTTTTCTGGGAGAAGAAATTGATTTTCTCTTTCATCTTTCTTGAATTCTAAAAAAAGTCTTTTTCCCTCGTCCCAAAAAACTTGGAACAATTCCATTTTTGCGTTTAAACCCTTAAATTCAATTTCCTATTAATAGTTCATTTGTAAGTATTAGGCTTTCCTTAATAAAAATGTGAGCTTATGAAATTAATGATTTACTTGAGATATTATAGATTTTTTCTTAACTCAGAAAAGTAGTAAATTGGTTTTTTGTATTTTTTCTCAAAAATCTCGATTTCTTCCATAGAATGATCTCCAATATAACCATCTATATCCAATACTAACATAGCATCTTGATCTTGTAATTTTCTTAGGGCTATTTCTTGTAATTTCTCCCATTCTCTTAGGGAAAACTTTTCTTTATTTAATAATCCATCAACCGAGCATATATAGACGATTTTATTATATAGAATTTGCAAAATAGACTCAATTTTGATAAAATAGTTTTTAAAGCGAATTGACCCAACTAAATATATTTTATTCTCTTGGATTTTAGAAAAATCATAATCTTTAAATTCATCCAAGAAATTCTTATTTAACCGTTCCTTACTCATAATAATTGTATAAATCATCAGTTCTATTTAACTACCATATGATTTTAAATAGTGTCTATCTCGCAGAAAATTTAGAATTCTTAAGAAAACTTGATTCAGATTTTCTTGATCTAATATATATTGATCCACCTTTTTACACAGGAGTAGATTATAAAGAATTTTCAGATAATTGGAATTCTTTAGAAGAATATTTGAATTTCATGGAAAAAAGATTAACAGAAATGCACCGTGTCTTAAAACATTCTGGTAGCTTTTACTGTCATTGTGATGCAAATGCGGTGTTTGATCTTAAACTTTTATGTGATAGAATCTTTAGAAGGCGGTTTTTTAGAAGAGAGATTATATGGAATGTAGGAAGTGTGTCTGGATTTAAAAGTCAGGTTAAAGGATGGGTGCGTCAACACGATACAATCTTATTCTATACCAAATCTGATCAATATACATTCAATAAACAATATACTCCTTATAAGGAAGAATATATTAGAAAAATGTTTCGATATAGAGATGAGGACGGACGCGTTTATAGAAAAAGAAGGGGAGGAAAACAATACTTAGATGAAAAGCCTGGAAATGCAGTCGGAGATGTTTGGAACGATATATATTCATATCAAACAAGAACAAGATCAAAAGAGTATTTAGGGTACCCAACACAAAAGCCTGAAGAACTACTTGAACGAATAATTTTAGCATCCTCAAATGAAGAAGATATTGTGGCTGACTTTTTTTGTGGAACGGGTACAACTTTAGCCGTAGCTAACAAATTAAATCGAAAATGGATAGGTGTAGATAATAATTCAAATGCTATTGATTTATGTAAAAAGAGATTAAATATTAAATGATAATGATTAGTCTGATTCTATTATAATCTCTGTAACTCCAATCCAATCTTTTGCATCATCAAGATTCTGTACGATTTTCCTTTTCGGAGATTTAGCTCTATCCAGAAGTATTTGGATTTCTGTATCCAATGGTGGATTTTTAGAAACAATCCAAGCAGATCTATTCAATCTTTCATTGTTTTTTTTTAGGAAATCTAAAATTATTTCAAATGATTCAAGGTTGAGCAAAATAAAATCCACCCCATCTATAATTACAGAAAATAACTTTAATTTTTTCGTGTTTTTATTAAATTCTTTTATGAAACGTTTTGCTACTGAGGGTGGAAATGTACCTAATACCTTTATATAAAGTTGATTTTCCCCAATTTTCTCGATTCGATACATGATTAAACTCTCAATTTCTTTAATTGCAAATTAAATAATTGTTAGTTGTTCATATTAATTTTATCATAAAATGTAATTCTTTTTTTTAATATTATGGTTAAAAACATTAATTCAATTATTTTATGATATCAAAATATGATGAGAAAATCATAAATTATTAGATGCCAATTATTATTATAATATTAGAAATCATTTTTTTAAAGTTTTCAAACATATTTCGAGCTGATATTAAGTAAATGGAGAATATAAATATCGAACAATCAGAAAAAGAGAGAATTGAAAAAGAAAAAATGGAAAAGGAAAGATTAGAAAAAGAGAGAATTGAAAAACAGAAAATGGAGATTAAATTATTTCCCAGCAACTCGCTTTTTATGATACCCAGTTGGGGCGATTTGTTAGGTTACCCCACATTAGGTATGTATGCTCATCATCGGGTATCAAGAATAGTATCAGATACAGTAATCTTTTTAACCGGCTATGATTATTCCATTGAAATTGAAAGAGGAACACTCCATTATCTCTTTGGTTTAGGATATTATTTTCTAAAATTTGAACTAGAATCTGGTAAGTATATTACTGACAACAGAATTTTAACGGGTTTAATACTATCTGACTTCGCTTATGACCATATGGCTACATCCATAAATGTTACTTTAGAAGATGATCATGACGTTATTATCGCAGAAAAAGTGATTAAAGTTCCGGTCGATTTATCTTATAAATCAGAGAACCATAAAACTTTCATAAAGGGTGCATTAATGAGAAATATATTCATACCTTATAAGGATGTATTTTTAGAGATGATGGAGACAATCCGTAATGATAATTCCTATCAAATTGCTAAAGATGGTCATATGCTCTTGAGTACTCATTGGGATTTTTACAATCAGATTTTAGTTTCTGATAAAATGAGAGAAAAATCTGATCCTTCCTACTTAAATTCAGTAGCAGGATTAGATGGGATTGTTTTCGCAGCTGATCAACACTTACAAGAAACACTATCTCCTGTAAATCTCACCATTATTGAAAGTCATATCAATTGTTTGAAAAGTATTTATTCTAATCTTGAGTTTGATCCAATGTATCTATTCTCAATATTAGAAAAAGCATCAACAGTGTTATCATCTGGTGTACCACAGATTGCTTCGAAACAAAGAGATTCAATTTCTACGAAATCATCTAAAGAATCAATTTTTGCTTCCGCAGAAGATCGCTTGTATGCATTCGCCAGTTGGCCAATACAGTTTAAAAGAAAAGCAAAAAAAGAACCCTTAATTACTCCTAAAATGGTAGAAGAACCTGTTTATCTTCAACAAAATGATATTCGAAGTACCCAAATTAGAACCACAAAAACACCTGACTATAAACAAGAAGAATTTGAGCTAAAAACATTGAAATCCGAAAAGGTTGAATTTAAGCCATTGCCCAATCAACCTGCAGCAGATATTAAACAAATAGTGTTATATTTAAAAAAGGTGATTGAAGAAGATTATGAAATGCGATCTATTGGACAAGCTTTTGAAATCGCTAGGGAAAGTATGAGACAAATTGGCATTAGTTCAACTACAACGCAACAGAAAAAAATATGGGAAATGAGTAAATATGCTAATATTTACTTGAAAAAAGAACCTAGTTTTGGATTACCAGCAAAAGAAAAACAGGAATTAATTCTAAAAGTAGACTCATGGTTTTTTGAAATCGAAGAGGAAGAGAGAAAAGAAAGAGAAAGATTAGAGAGCATTCGCTTGGAAAAAGAAAGGAGAGAAAGGGAAGAAAAGAAGAGAAAGGAAAGGGAAATTCGAGAAAGGGAAAAACGGGAAAGAGAACGTCTAGAAAGAGAACGAAAAGAAAGAGAAAGGTTAGAGCAAGAAAAAGCAGAAAAAAGGCGATTAGAAAAAATTGAAAAAGAGAGACAAGAGGAGATCAGAATAGAAAAGGAACGTATAGAAAGGGAGAGAGAGGAAATAGAAGCAATTGAAAGAGAAAAACTGGAACTTGAAAGGTTGAAACAAGAAAGAAAACTAAAAGAAAAAGAAGCGAAACAAGAAACAAAAAGACGAAAAAAGTTAGAAAAACAAAAGAAAAAAATAGAAAAAAAGAAGCAAAAAGAACAAGAAAGGTTGAAAAACTTATAATTCGTCTATTCAATAATTAATCTTATTGATTATTTTAAATATTATTTAAGTAAATGGGGACTGAGGGATTTGAACCCCCGACCGACAGGTGTCCACGGAACAGCTTTTGCTTGTAGGATCTGGAGCCTGCTGTGCCACCGGGCTACACCAAGTCCCCTTTGGTAATTTAAATTATTAAAGAATTTATGAAATTTATATCTTTTCTTAATTATTCATGCTTTTTGATATTAACTGATTGAATAAAGTAAAAATAATTAATGAAATAGAAATCTAAATTCATGTTTTCGGAAAACCTTTCATACCTTCTTCAAGTTGAAGTCCGAGGGAGTTGAGTACCATCGAAACTAAATTGTATTGACCAACAGTAAAGACCAGATCCATGAGTTGGTGCTTATCATAGGTTTTCGCAAGTTCATTCCATGTAGTATCGCTTATAAAGGAATCAACATATAATTCGTCTACAGCATGTAGTAAAAGAGCATCAAAAGGGCTCCAACCTTCAGCATCAGGACCATCTCTAATCCTTAATATCTCCTCATCACTAAGTCCCGCTCGTTTTCCTATAAAAGAATGCTGAGCCCATTCATATTCCGAATTACAGAGCCAACCAATGCGTAGAATAAGAATTTCTTTTTCTCTAAGGGGAAGTGAACATTTATATAAAATGTGATTACCAAAAACACGCCATCGGTTATATAACTTCGAATAATTGCCTAGAGTTTTCATAATGTTTGGAGCTGGAGCATTATTATTCATCTTCGCCCATCCCTCAATCAAATTTCGAGTATCATCATCCCAATCTGCTTCTTCTACTGGTGGGATTCTTGGTTTAGGAAGGTAAACTGATTTTCTCGGACCATTTTTTCTATTATAGGTTTCTCTTCTTTTTTCTGAAATTGTTTATCTCACCAATTTTAATCTATAAGGATAAAAAATATTCTATCATTATAGGATTTATTATTTATCTTAATTAATTTGAAAAAACATAATAGGATTTTGAAAACCTTTGAAAACCATATTTTCTAATTTAAATTTACACACTATCACTATTATCCAGTTTGCTATAGCAATATTAATATCATTAACTTTCCAATTTTTAATTCCCTTTTCATGGCAACCATTAGATACATTCCTATATGGTGCCAAACAACATGGAGATCCTGGTGCAAATATAATAATTTTTACCATTAGCCAATGGTATTTCTCTCTTTCAATCGCATGGCTCTTTTATCGCAAAAATCCTTATGTAAACAATTTTTTAATTTATTCGATTGCACCTTTAAGTATTATTGTAATCTATGAATATTTTGTTTTATATCTCTACTACGATTATATTCATATAACTCCAATCATCATTGATATATATTTAATCTGGAAACGAAGGGAAACTCTTTTTAGGAAATTTGCACCACTTATTATTACATTAAATATAGCATGGTTATTTTTAGTCTATTTTTTTAAATTGGCTTATTATAACGAGGATTTACTAATTTTTATAAGAAATGTTATTGTTTATTTAGGTTTATGGACTGCCCTATCATTTTTATTTAATTCTAAGAAAAAGGAAGGATTGAATAGTTAGATGTTTACTATATTTTTTCTCCGCATTCTTCACAAAATTTAATATTTGTGCTTTTCAATTCAGCACCACAATTGGCACAAAAATTAGGTTTTTTAGGTAAAGGAGAACCTTTTTCAATAATTTCATACTGAAATGTTTCTCTTTCTTTCTCAGTATGTTTAAATTCAATATTGCAATTATCGCAAAATTTAGTATCAGCACGCATATATTTGCCGCATGAAAGACACTTGAACCATAGTTTGAGACCACAATTTCTACAAAATTCACCATATTTACTTACAGGAGCATTGCAACGTGGACAATATTCTTTTTCTAACCAGAAATAACGTGAAGTCAATTGAACTACGATAATCAAGAACAATGATATAGGAAGTAAGATCCACCAAAATGGATTGATTAATAGAGATAATATAAAAGTTAAGGATGTAATTAAAATGAATATTAAAATCCCTATAGCAAATGAACTTTTTTTCTTCGTGTTTTTACCTTTAAAGCTCACAGAAATGCCTACGTTTTATAATTTAATTAGTATAAATTATAATATTTCTTTAGCTTTAAGATATTTGGGATGGAAGAATTATTCAATAGGCGTTTTGCAATAGGGGCAAATTTCTGTATCTTTGTCAATTTGTTCCCCGCATGCAAAACAGACTTTTTTATTTACCCCGTACAATATTTTTTCTTCACCCTTTTTAACAATACTATTATCAAATCCTTCTTCAGGCATAATGCAACTTAAAATAAGATTTAGTTTAATTAAAAAAATTACTAATAAATTTAATAAAAAATTGGAGTCCGATCTTTAAGATTAGCTTTTGACAGCAAAATTTAAGAATTTGAATTTATTTATATAATCATACTAATAATATAAAAAAATAAGGTGATAAAAAGAAAATGCCTGGTTCTCATGGGAGTTTGACTAAAGCTGGAAACTCATTCTAGAAAGACTAGATGAGCTAGAGAAGTCAAAATGCAAACTCCTAAAATTGCAAGGTCAGGAGTGAATTCTCGAAAGAAGAAATCTCCAAGAATGCGATTTCGGGATTTATATAAAGCTCGATTTGTTGATGGTCGATTTGGAGGTCAACAAGATAGTATTGGGGCTAAAAGAGCTCAATTTAAAAGATAAAATCTTTTTTTATTATTCACCTACTCCTATTTTCTGAAGTTGATTCTTTAAATCTCGACTTTGTTTTACATGATATTGTGATTTCTGGTTATTTTTTTCTATAACCTTGTAATAATCACTCATCAACAAGTTCCACCGTATAGCTCTCTCTATATTATTGATTTCTTTAGGGGAAAGATGGTTTTCTAAGCTGCTCAAATAGTAAATTGCTTTCTTGGAATCTTTTCTATGATGGATATAGAATTCAGCTAATTCTAGAACATAATCAATAAAAACATTCTGATTTTGGTCATCATTAAAATTAAAATCAGCATTATTTAAGCCTGCTTTTAAGAATCTTTGAGCTTGTGAAAGATTTCCTTGATTTTTAAATCTAATAGCACGAGTTAAAAAGTATGTTAACTTGATTTTAGGTAATTTGCTCCCGATTTCAAGCACTCGTCTAAAATAAGCTTTTGATTCAATAATTTTATTTTGTTCCAAATAGATTAGTCCGATGTGAAGGTATGCCATTCCAACATAATCTTCTTTAATGAAAGGGATTTTTTCGTTTTTTAAGAAATTGATAATTATATTAAAATGATTTAATGCCTTCTCATAATCTTTCTGCTTGAAATAACTAATTCCTAATTTATAATGTATTTTTATTATGTAATCTATTGGTACCTCTCCTGATTTAGCAACACCAAGAGCGCTTTCTAAGTAATTACGTGCTAAATCTTCATTATTTAAAAGAGCTGCAATTTTCCTTAATTTCAAAAGAATTGCAACAACCACTTTTTTTTGTTGATTCTTATTAAATACTTTTAATGATTCGTTGAGTTTTTTTGTCGCTTCCTCAAAACTATAATTCTTAATAAGCTCTTCTGCCTCTGTATATTGATTTATAGTTTCAATTACTTCGAAATTGGTTGGTGGTTTATTAAATAAATCATTATGTATTTGAAATAACTCTTTAGCGATTGAACTTTCATAGCACAGTCCTGTAAATGGAAAATTATTTTGGTCTGAAATAAAATTTTTACTTCTGTAAATCAATTCCTTTGAAGGTCTAAAGTTTAGAAGTTCACTCTGATTAATTTTATCCCTTTCAATAACCTTTAAGATTGAATTTAAAATGATTCTGGAGAATTTAATCCAATTTTCCACTAATTCTTCTAACTTAAAGTCAGGAACATCATTAAATAAGTCAATTAATACGTATGGAGAATAAGTATCAAAAGAACTCCTAATGTAGAATTTTTTATATTCAAGATCTTTAAAATATGAAAAAAATCCTTTTTCTAATATGAAGAATTCATTAAATTCACCCTCATTTGAAAAAAATAACGTTTCAGACGTTCTGATTTTGGGAACCCCATTCTTTAATTCCCATGGTAAATTAAAACTAGGTTCTAATCCAATATTTTTGAGAGATTCTATAAGATTCTTATGTTGATCAATTGTGAAATCCTTTAATTGTTCTCTCTTATTTAAGAGGGAAACTCTGATGCGATTTAGCCAAGTGTTCTCATTTTCTCCTCTTATTAATTCAGGCATTATCAAATTTAGTAAACTAATGATTTTCTGCTCTTTTCCCATAATTGGAAAAGTATGCTCCAAGGTGAGAGATATCGCTAAACTTCTAAGAGCTTTCATTAAATAAAGTATTGCAGTAAAAGAATTTTGATCCAAGTTCCAAATTTGAAATGCTACGGAAACTCGAAAACTTACAACTTCAAATGGAACATTTAGCCTTATTGGTAGTGTTATAGGAAATTTTATAGTAAATATTATAATTTTTTCCTTTTTCAAGCTATATCGAAAATAATTTTCTGTGACTCCATTTATTTTCCATCCATATTTTTCGATTAATTCTCTAAGATTTTTTATTTCGTTTAATGAAAATGGGTTTAGAGACATATTTTAAGTGTTTTACAATGAGAGAAATTAAATTCTTATTTAATCTTAAAGAAATAGTAGTGTTAGGAAATTTTAATTTTTGGGAAATAATCAAATAAATATTTAATAATATGAATTTACATGTAAAACATGTAATTTAAATAAGAATGGGTAGAATCACGGATGGATGTTGAAAAATTTAATGAAGCACTAAAAACTAAAGTCGCATTAGCTAAAGGCTACGAAAGAAGAAATGAAATTGAGTCTGCTATAAAAATTTGGTTAGAAATTTCTGAAATGACGCTGAATTTTTCAAAATCCCGTAATATTGACGCTACTTATAAGAATATGCTTATCAATAGAACTAAAGGTATTGTAGCTCATATAAAAAATCTGAAAGCTGGTCAAATAGAAAAAGTTCTGTTCGAAGAAGAGATTATTGTGCAAGAAGAAGATACTCAAGAAGAAATTAATTCTAAATTAATTGAAAATGAGAAATTAGCATCTCATAAGATTGAAAAAGAAGAGATTGAACCTAGTGAAGCTGTGGTTAATAATGATACAAATATTGTAGAAAAGCCTGAATTTAAAAAAATACCTAAGGGATTCAAAGAGATTCAGACCTCAACAGATTTTAAAATTATCACACCCCACGACGAAGATTATGTGAAAAAACGTTTGAATCCTGAATCAGACTCAATCCACAAACAACAAACTCAACCAAAGCAGGAAAGACTTGATTTTGAACAACCAAAGGATGGTAAAAGCTTGATTTGTTTCGCGTGTGGATACGATAAAAATCCTAAGAATGCTAAAACCTGTAAAAGTTGTGGCACTAAATTAAACTAAACTTTTGGATTTTTTAATCATTTTTCTTCTTTCTTTCCTCTCTAATTTTATTGTATTTTTCAATTGCTCTTTCGCGCCACACCGAATTCCATTTTTTGAAGCCAGATTTTACGTATTTTTCTCTCTTAAAGAAGTCATAACAGACCCAATTAAACAAAATAAAGTAACGTCTTGCTCCAGATTTCTTTGTTAAGTTTCTTGACCGTACGTTTAAATCATTTCGAAGGTGATCAATTAATTTTCCTTCAACTGCATCTTGAAGTTTGCCTTCAACTATCGCGTCTTCGTAATTAATTCCCTCTTCTAAAAAATAGGATCTCACTTGATCGAATATATTGCCGCGGCAAAGATGTACTATTTCTGTATCCTTTTTGAAGTTTAGTTCTCGTAATCCATCTTTAACTAAATTTACTGCTTCGCTATATGGTTTTTTATTTTTCCAATTTTCCCCCTTAAATAAGTCAACAGATAAAGTTTTAAAAATAAGCTCGTCTGTTTCCTTCCTCAAGAGACCAATAAAGGCATCTCCAACGAGATCTCCGGTACCTGCGTCATCAATTTCTATTGTCATTGATTTCCAAGAGCATTTCTTATATCTATCGGTAATTGAATAAATTAATTAATAAATATCAAGTTTTATAAAATTAAATTGTTAAGAAAAATAAATGAAATTATTGAATATTATAAGTTTCAAACTTCTTTTTGATGGTTAAAATATGGATGTGGAATTATTAGTTATCGGTAATGAGATTTTAATTGGAAAGACACTTGATAGCAATTCAAATTGGATGGCAAAAAGGATTACTCGATATGGTCATCAACTTAGAAGGATATCCACGGTAGGGGATGATCTGAATGTAATCTCTAGTACATTACAAGAAATTTTAAAACGAAATCCGGATTTAATTATTACTTCCGGCGGACTTGGACCAACCTTTGATGATATGACTTTAGAGGGAATAGCTATTGGTTTAAAAAGGAAATTGGAACTAAATGAACATGCTTTTAGTTCAATAAAGAAGGTTTACAAACATGCTTATGAAAGAGGAATTTTAAAACTTGAAGGGATGACAAAAGAACGAAAGAAAATGGCATTTCTTCCACAAGGTTCTACCCCCTTGCCAAATACGGTGGGTACTGCCCCAGGAGTTAAAATTAGAGAAAAAAGCACAACAATATTTATACTTCCAGGTGTACCCGCAGAGATGAAATCAATATTTAGGAATATAATAAATCCTATTTTGAAAGAGAAGAAAGGTAAGTTTGTTGAAAAAGGATTTCTTTTCTCGGGTATTGGGGAAAGTCAGATTGCACCATATACGAGTGAGTTAGAAAATAAATATCCTCAGTTGTGGATCAAAACTCACCCCAAGATTGGGCTATCTGTTTTGGTTGAGGTCTCTATTACTGCTTTTAATGTAGAAAATGGGGAAGAATTAATAGATAAAGCCTTAAGTGAAATTAAAGAGATTATCTTAAACCTAAAAGGAGAAATTAAAGAAAGAAACTAATTTTAGATATGAAGCCACCTTGCAGGTGGAATTCTCAATAAGTCCCCACTAAAAAGTGTTTCAACTTATCTCATTGACATCTTTAAATTTTTGTAATTTCAATATTTTGAACATTTTCTGAAATTCTAACTAAACCAGACTGAACGTGATCTATTGTTCCCACGATCCAATTAGAAATTTTATTACTAGTAAGTGTTGTTGTGAAATCTTCTACTCTAGTAGGATCAACGGCAACAATCATGCCTCCCGCAGTTTCATGGCACATGCAATCATCAAAAGCATACCCTAACTCATGGGATAATTCTTCAGAAAATTTTATCGAGGGCACGGTTTCTATTATTGCAGAGAGATCAGAATTCTGAAGCAATTCTGCAGTATGACCAGCTAAGCCAAATCCGGTAATATCACTTAAGGCATGAATAAATGAAAAATCATCATAGGAGTGTATTGCTTTGACAACATTCTGATTAGGAGTTGTCATAATTTTTATTGCAAGATCTATAGATTTTTGAAGTTCATCAGTAGAATATTGTTCTAACATTTCTGGAAAATCCTTAAGAATCCTATATGATGCCATAATTGCTTGTAGTCCAATGGGTTTTGTTATTACTAGTTTATCTCCTTTCTTTACTCCTTGTTTTTGAATAATTGCATCTTTATGTACATATCCAGAGGCTTCACCACCCATTAATGGCCATTCACTATAAATAGTGTGCCCACCAACCACGTTAGAATTTATTTTTTCTTCCATAAAATACTTTATACCCTTTAGAATCCCTTCAGCTACTTTTATTGGAGTTCTATTACTTATAGCTAGAAACACAAGCATTCCTGATATCTCCGGAACATTCATCGCAAAAATATCATTTGTAACATTACACGCAGCAATTTCACCCTCTATTTCGGGTTCATCAATAATGGGCGTGAAAATATCAATATTTTTCACAAGAACCAAATCACTGTTAGGTATGGGTATAATAGCAGCATCTTCAATGTCTCCCGCTAATCCCACATTGGCTAATAAATCGTTTAAATCGTTTTGTCCGAGTTTACAGCTTCATCCGTGTATGCCTACATCTTTCGTAAGCCTATATTCTGATTCTTTGTTCATACACCTCAACTTTTAATGATTTCAATATATTTTAATTTAAAGTTAGTTAATAAATCAAATTCTTACTATCTATAAATATTTTCGATATTATTTATCAATTCTATCGATAAATTAATCTAATAAAATTAAAAATAAGAAGTAGAATAAAGAAGTTATTTTTATATATTCGATGCCGTTTCGCAACGGATTTCTCTATAAGCACCCACAATGATGTGTTTTTGCTTATTTCATCGACATCGTTAGAATTTTGTTATTTCAATATGTTCAACATCTTCAGAAACGTGAACATATTTATGCTTATGAACATTATCGATTGACCCAATAATCCAATTTGAAACTCCAAACTTTGTAAGTCGTTCTGAAAATTCTTCTGCTTGTTTATGATCAACAGAAATGAGCATCCCGCCTGCTGTTTCTGGCATTTCGCATGAATCAAATTTATAACCAAAATCATATGACAATTCTCTAGATAATTTAATAATAGGCACTATATCAATAGTTGCTGAAAGTTTAGAATTTTGAAGCATCTCTTTTAAATGACCTGCTAAGCCAAATCCAGAAACGTCTGTCATTGAATGAATGAAGTTATTCTCAGGGTAAGAATGTGTTACTTCTACTACATCTTGAAGCGGTGTAATCATTAAATTTATTGCTAAATCAATAGAAGCATCAATCTTCGATTTAGAGTAATTCTCTATAAGAGCGGGGTTGTTTTTTTGTAGACGATATGCTGCCATAATAGCTTGATTTCCTATTGGTTTAGTAACTATAAGTTTATCTCCTAATTCAACATAGTTTTTTCGTATAATCTTGGTTTTCTCAACGAAGCCTGATGCCTCACCTCCAATCAGCGGCCATTCAGAGTATATTGTATGTCCCCCTAAGATTTTAGAATTTATCTTATTTTCCATGAAATTTTTAATTCCACTTAATATACCTTCAGCAACGTGCATTGGCATATTTTTCTTCATTCCTAAGAAAACAAGCATTCCAGAAATGTCTAGTACATTTAATGCAAAAACATCATTAGTTACATTGGCAGCAGCAATCTCTCCCATGATTTCTGGTTCATCTAGGATTGGAGTGAAAATGTCAATATTTTTCACCATGACAAGGTCGGTATTAGGCACAGGAATTACGGCAGAATCTTCAATGTCTCCTTTTAATCCAACGTTGGATAGTAGTTTATCTAACTTTTCCGCGTCAAGTTTACAATTTCAGCCAAATAGTTTCGTTTGCAATGTCAATCGATAACTCTCTAACTCTTGCATCCTTCACCTCAATTTTATTATTCCTATAGCATTAGTAGATTTATTTAGAATTAACAAATATATTAATCTTTTTCATATAATTTATTCAAAAAATAAATTAAACTATTCATGAGATAAGAAATTTCTAATAAAAATTTATAAGAAATTAATTAAATGATAAACGAAATTTATAACAGTATCATTAATCGAAAAGAAGTTAAATCTTCATACTGCTTTATGGAATGAATAAATCAATATGTTTAGTTGTTTTTTTTGTGTTGTTGAATTGATCTTTATAGAATAATTCTACTTTAATTTCGTCTGCTGAAGCATTAAAAAGGTTCTTCTTAAGTTCTTTTTGTTTGTCTATTTTCAAGACATAATTAAACTTAAAAGCAGAACCAGGTTTTAACTCACTTAATTGTAGGTATTTTGGATAACTTTCCTTTCTCTTAATGTTGACATAGGTCGGGACTTTTAAAGAAATTTGGAAATCTTTAAATTCCAAACTTGAAGGGTTAGTTAGTTTAAAATTCAAGTAGATTTCGTTGCCAATTGTCTTTATGTTTTTGAAAAAGAAGATATCTTTAGAATCTGTAATAAAAGACTCAATTTGCTCGAAAGATAATGTTTCATTTATGATTTTCGCATTAAGCTTATTCCTGTTAATGAATTTAAGAATAGTTTCTTTTAATTGCTCTGTGTTAACATTTAGAAATTTAGAGAGTAAATCCAATTTTATGGGGTTGCTAATTTTGGAGTAATACTTAATCTGACTTAGATGAAGTTTATCTTCTCCTTTTCGTATGAAATTTTTAAGCCGATTTATCAGTAATTCTTTTGAGGTGTTAAATTTGTCGATATATGGTCTCACATATAAGTTAAACACATTATTGTCTTCCAGTAATTTCTCTTTACCAAGAATGTTTTCAATTTGTTTATCAGTTTCTTCTATATAATTCTGTATTTGTCTTGTATTCATTTCAATTAACTTTTTTCCATCACTAAACTCATTAGTCTTTATTAAAAATTCTAATTTTGGAGTTAGTGTTTCAAAATTATCATTTAACTTTTTAATTCCTTCGATTCTCTCTGTAATAATAGATTGGATATGTCCTTGAAGGAGTTGAAATCTAAGTTCATTATCAATCCCATTTATCTCTTTATTATCAGAAATTTCCCCTATGACCCTACTTTGTATCATATAGTCGATTAAATCATCTTTTATCGTCTTAAATTGTCTATCTAAATCAATTAAATATTCCTGAATTTCAATTTTTATTGAAACCCATTTTCTTAACAGATCTTCGAAGATTTCATCAAACTCTACATTATTTATTAATAGTTCTCTTATTTCTCCATCTAACGTGAATAATTTTTTTCTTATTTGGGTTATATAAGTGAATGTTTCATTTTCACCATTGCTAACATTCATCTCAAGTTCATTTTCTTTTATGTAATCAAATTCAGCTTTAAGGATATTTATGCGATTATCTAATAGCTTGATTTCTTGATGTAAATCAGAGACAAACTCTTGCTTTTTTTCTTCGCATATTTCAGAGATAAAACTTTTTATAATACTTAATTCTTCAATTATCTGGACTTTAGTATCTTCCCAATCTTCAATTAATCCAAAAGCTAATCTTTTATAATCAAATTTATTAATTACGTTATCAAATTTTTTGATTTTTCTAAGAATCTTATTGTATTTTCTATTTAATTGAACTTCTGTATTGTTAAATTTAAAATTTTCAATATAGGAATTTAGTTTTTCTCTGAATTGCGCAGGAATTTTTCGAAATCTAACTATTTTTTTATGAAATAATGCTAATTCATAATTTATGCGTTCTATTGTAGAATCGATTTTTTTAAAGTTGGTGTTAATATTTTCTAATGTAAAAAAGATCTCTTCCTTCACTTCTGGATCTTTTTCAATTTGTAAGGATTTGTTTAATTCAATCGTAATCCAAACAGCTATTTTATGGCTTTTTAAAATGAAACATATATGGTTTAAAAAATTGATTGTTTGTTTTCTTTCTCTCCAAAAACGCGACTCTAGTTGATATAATATTCTGGTTATTTCGTTCTCAATTTCAATTTGATATTCTTCAAATAGCCGCTTAAAAACCAGGGCAATTCCTTCTCTAATGTTTTCAGAAGGGTTTTCTAATTCTTCGAACAAATAAGGAAATATTTCGGTAATATTTTTTTGACAGAGCTGATATAACGCATTTATTAATGAATTTCTATAATAAGAATGTCCTGTTTCTGACATTGAATTTAATAAATTAGCCCATATCTGGTCAAAGTTATTTTCTGCTATATTTACGAGAGCTTCTATTACTTTTGATTGAATGCGATAATCTTTCTCTTTTAAGATGTTTATTAATTTTGGAATAATTGAGATTATTTCAGAAGACTTTTCTTTACCTATTTCGCCAAATAACCAAATAATTAATTCTTTGACTCTATTTGCTTCGTTGTAAAGAAGGTTGAGTAGAAGATAGAATAATTTTTCTTTAGATAGGAAGTACGTACCATGGATCTTTAGGAGTTCAGCAGCAGCGTGCGCAACATCATCATCTTCATCTCTGAGATTTATGATTACCATTGATAATAATGGTTCTAAATCTCTTATTTTAGTATAATCTTGATTTAATATCTTTTGTATCGTTTTGATTACATTGAGTTTTACTTTCCAATCATTATCCATCAATTTTTCCGTGTATTCTTCAATTATTTCCTGAATTTCTTCTAAATCAATATGAAGTGTTAATATTAAATTTCCAATGATTTTTACAGTTAATCTTCTCACAGTTGGATCATGATCGTATAACCGTCCTCTGATTTTTTTGATTAAGTCTATTAATAAATTTGGTCTAGATAGACTTATTTGATACATTATCTCTAAAGAAACCAATCTTATCCAAGAATCAGAGTCATTAATAAAATCCTTTACAGTTTTTACAGTTCTTTCTGCTATTGAAGGAGATTTATCACAAATGAGGTTTAATAAACTAAGACATCTATAAATAAGTTCCTTATCATGATGATTTTGATAATCTTCAATAACTCTAAATATTTCTTCAGCTGCTTCTTCATTATATCCGTTAAGGATTAACTGTTCAATTTTTTCAGTATTTAAGGTGAGCGACGTCAAAGTGGGATAAAATTATAATATTAAATTATTTTCTCAAAGATCATTTCTATTAAAAATATCTTTCAACTAGTATAAATATCTTTCAAACCATCAAAAAAAAGAGAATATTTGTAAAATTTAAAAAATAAAAATAAAAAATAGCAACCTAGAACTATTAATCAGTCATAAAGTTCAATAATAGCTGTACCAGGAGTAGCAACTCTTTCCCGATATGTTAAGGTACCTTCCTCAACTTCTTTTGTTTTTATTAATCCACGAGCTATATCTTTTTCCGAAATATAACCTCTTTCACCTGCCTCAAATTGTTTTACTATCGTGCTATTCTTGTCTTTTATATCAACATTTGTAAAACTGGTTTGCTTGACATTAAAAAATACTCTTTTTCCTGCAATTTTTTCAATTGTAGCTTCTGTCACTAGTTTATCTCCGACTCTAACCATTCCTCTCATCTCAACTTCAAATTCAATTATTTTTCCATACTTTCCGTGTTCAAGAAAATCTTCAAAAAGTTTAGTAATAAAACCAAATGAGAATAATCCATGCGCAATAACTCCTTTTAATCCTGCTGCTTCCGCTACGGCATCGTTTACATGTATGGGATTAGTATCCCCTGAAGCCTTAGCATATTGTTTTAACAAATCTCTTGTGAGACTATCAAATTCGCTTTTAAGAGCTTGTCCAACCTTTAAATCTGATATTTTAACCATTTCATTAGTAACCTCCTTTTCTTATTCCAGCTGTTACCACTACATTACAGACAGGTTCATTATTTTGATTTTTAATCTTAGTTATCAACTCTACAAATAACATCATATTTGCTTCAACTAACCACACTTTTCCAAATTTTGCAGTAGCTGTTAATTTATCTCCCGGTTTTACATCTACACAACCATCCCAGTTATATTTATTCCCTGCATGAAGTATCATTCTAGGATTTTTTATAAGCATACGTTCTTCTCCATTTTGAACAAATTTTGCCCCAGGAGCTAAAGTATAAAGACTTTTTATAGTATAAGCGTTTGCATAAGCATGACAAGCAATAACGCCCTCTTCTTCAGAACCAACGTACTTTGGATCAGTTATATCGAAGCATTTAGCGAAATTTACTAAATTCCTATACCGCACGCTGAGTTTAGCAGTTCCAGGTAAATCCTTCCCAGGAAGATTTTCTATTAAGAATTCAGCATTTTTTTTCATATCTTCTATACTTGACATCTTGATTTCACTCATTTTTCATTGTATTAATAATAGTTTAGAATCGACTTAATTAAAACTTTAATTACAAAAATTTAGTCTGTACTTTTTCATAAATTTTTTAAGAAAATCAGGTAAAATATTTATTGATAGGAAAGAAATCTTCCCGATTCCATCAGATCACAGGGTTTCAGGTAAGATTTCCCGGTTATTTCGGCAAATTCATATAATTTTTCTGCCCATTCCTTATATTTTTCTTTACCTTTCACAAAAGGACCTTCAATAAAAGTTCCTTTCATGATTACTCTATCAATTAATTCATAACTCTTTACAACTCCTTCTTCCAACAACCTGCAAGCTTCATTTAACTTTATCGCTGAAATTGTTTCCGGATCAGAATGATCCTTCAAAAATTCCGTTGTTTTTTCTTCTACAGGGGGGAGATTTTTTATTGGTCCATCCTCATTCCACTCATAAAATCCTCTTCCTACTTTTTTACCGAGTTTTCCGGCATTAAATAAATCTATAATCCTTTTACTAGGAGCAAAATCAGGAGAAACGTTATCTTCAAAATATTTAGCTGAATAATAAACAGTATCTATACCAATGGCATCGGCTCCTTCAGATGAAAAACCTGCAGCATCTAATTGTTCCCGGGAAATTCCGTTATCAATTGCTTGGTTGATTAACCAACTAAAATAGATTGCTCCTGTAATGGCAATCCGGTTTGCAATAAGCCCTGGAGATTCTTTTTCAAGTTGAATTGTAAACCTTTCACCCATTAAAGAGGGAAATTTTTGAGCAATTGATAGGCCTATTTCAAGGGATTCCTTCGAAGATTCATTCCCGGGCGTGATCTCAATTAACATTCCAAATATTGGAAAAAAAGTATGAAAATGCATACCGATTACTTTTTCAGGTCGACCTGAAAATTGAGCAATTTTAGTTATGCTCATTGTAGATGTATTTGATGCTAAGATTGTGTGAGGAGGTGAAAATTCCCCCAATTTCTTGAAAACAGTTTGTTTTATGTTTAAGATCTCAGGAACAGCTTCGATAATAAAGTCTGCGTCAGCAACTCCCTTTGATATGTCTTTTTCTGTTTTCAATCGACCCATAATGGTTGATGTATTAACTCCATTCGTGATTATGCCTACAGATTTAAAATCGCTTAATTTTTTTTTAAAATCTATGTTTTCTCTTCTTTCAGTAGAATTGTTAGATTTGGAAAGGAATTTCTCGAAATTTTTCTCAGACTCAAGAGCTTCTATTCGTTTTTGAATAGTTTCCTTAGATTTTAGGAGGATTTGATTGTTAAGATCTACTACTGTGACTTTTTCGTATCCTGTAAGCAGAGCAACTTGGGCGATCCCCGAACCCATTATACCACCCCCAATTACTGCCATATTTTTAATCTTATCTAAATCAACCAATATCAAGCACCGTTTTTATTAATAAAAAACATCGATATTTTATTTAATTCTAGTATAAGTTTTCTTTTGAAGGGATTTTGATTCATCAAAAAAATCTGCAATTCTTTGATTTTTAGAAGTACCGCTTAGAATCACACACGAGATTTTCCATTTCTCTATTAAAGTTAATAGATATGGATCTATTGGTCTTGATTGGCTTTTCAACTTATCATCCGTAATTTTAAACTTAGGTAATTTACCAGATTCTTTCATTTTTCTGAATTCCAATGCAGATATTTCTTTAATTACTTGATTCTTTTCATTTAAAATACCATCAACTTCCTTTATTAAAAAACATTCATTTAATCCTAGCTTTTTTGCCAAAAAAAGAGTTATTGAATCAGAAGTAACATCCCAACTATGTGGTAATTTGTCATTTTCTTTTAAGAATTGATATGGTAAAAATATACAGAAACTTTTACCGATTTCTTTTAATTTATCATACTCTTCAAAAACTTCTAATTTGGGAAATTTTTTGCCTAATTCTATACCATTATAGTCCATTGAAATAATACTCATCCAATGAGCCATCTCATCAGGGAATTTTAATTCGTTATATACTTTTCTGATAAAGTTTGCAAAGGAACCACCACCAGGGATTAAAATTATTCTTTGGATTACATCTTTCCCGAATAATTGTGAAAATTGAGATATTGTAGAATTGAGGTTCTCAAAATCTTCTAGAATTGCACCACCAATTTTAAATAAAGCAGTTTTATACTTCATAATCTTATGCATATATTATAATTGATAGTATAATGCTCCCGCTACAGCGAAAGCTGATGAGTTGATTTTGTTTGGGATATTTGTTATTTCCTCATAGCTACTAATATTTTGATACCCTAAATTTAGGAGAGATTTTCTAATCAAGAAATCAGCCGATAAGCCTGTTATAATGAATTTCGGATTATTCTCAAATTCTTTGAATCTAATTATTAATTTATCCATAAATGCTCTAATTTCTCTATAAACAATATCCAATTGTTTTTCATAAATATAATTGGCAATTGTGTTTAAATCATCCTTTGAAAGTGTTTCAATATCCATACACATTACTCTAGAGAGTCGAGCATAACAATCTTGTAGCGATTTTGAACGATTATCAGCAGTATCATTTATATAGTCTTCTTCTGAAATATTATTTAAAATTCTATGAACATCAGAAATTAAAGCAAATTTTTCAAATGAAACACGTACATTTTTGCCTTTATAAGGAATATGATGAGTTATGGAGGGAATTGTAGCCCTTAAGCCTCCTGTATAAATTAATTCGTGATTCATTAAACGTGAAATGTCGTCATTTCCCATTGAAGCAGGTTTTGATTCGATAATAGGAATAATATCAATTGTGGTTGATCCTGCATCAATTAAAATACATTCAGGCACAAAATAACCCAAAAATAGAGCTGTAGATACCCAATTAGCTGCTGCAATTGAATAAGGCTCAGATTTAGCATTTGTATAATTAAGAAATGTTGGTTTATTTGATATAAATTTTAATTTATCCTTTTCAAATACTTTCCCTAATGCATCTAAGATTGTTAAGATTCCCTCTCTCTTTGTTTGGAATGCATCAGAAAGTTCGGCAGTAATGGTTATTGCGATATAGTCAACATTTTCAAGTTGATAGTCATTCATTTCAAATAGTTTTGCTGTAATATTATGTAACATTTCTGGAATTTCTGTTTTAGTTTTTTCCCAGAATGGAAAATATTCCATATATGAGTATGATTTCACGATTTTTTTATCTTTGAAATAGATTAAAGCAGCCTTAGAATTCGCTCCACCAATATCTAAGCCCATTAAAATTATTATTAATTCCCCCGATATCTATCTTTTAAAACATTAATTAATGTATCTAAATTTTCTCCACTTAGAGAGTTAGTTAAATAAAACTCATCATCTTTAAGGCTTAGTTTTTCTTTCAAATATACAATTTCCGAGTCTTTAGCTAAATCCATCTTATTAAATACAATGATGATTTCGATTTTTCCTTCTTTAGAAAAATTATGTTTTATTTCATGAAATAATTCAATTTGAGATGTGATATCATAACCACAAGCAGGTGTAGGATCAAAAACAAACAGAATTAAATCAGAGATTAATCTTAAAGCTAATATTGCTTGTAATTCAATACTATTCCTTTTTGACATAGGACGATCTAATATACCAGGAGTATCTAAACATTGTATTTTAATATTCTCAAATCTCCCTTCTATTTCTAAATGTCCCATATTCAATTGTTTAGTTGTAAAGGGATATTCCTTAACTTCAATTTTTTTATTCGTAGAGATGTGTTTTACAATACTACTTTTACCTACATTAGGATAACCCGCGACTACGATACATGGTTGGGTATAGTCAACTGTAGGGATCCTTCTTAAGTCTCCTCTAATGTCGTTCAAGTGTTTAAGATTTTTATTTTGTTTATTAATAACGGATGATATTCTACCAAAAGCAGCTCTTCTTAAACGATCTCCTTCTTTCGGGAACTCAATTTTTCTTAATCTGTTTAAATGCTCTCTTTTTAGTTTGCTTAGGATAGGTAAAATTCCGTTTAATTTACCTAGACTTAGTTTCAATTTGTCTATATCCACTAAAATAGATGCTAATTCTTTATAAAAATCAGGAAGATCGTCTATACTTGGAACCATTTTTATGATCTTTAAAATCCTATTCATCAACTCATCAACTGCAACCTTTATACGTTTCGATTCTTTTTTTTTTGCTTTCATTAGAATCGGAGCGTTTTTTGAAACTTGAGCTGAACTTTTCATCCCTCTCTTAAAAGCTATATCCAATAATTCCTTTGAATTTGGGACATGATAGAACTCATTAAAAGGATTTTTCATAATACTCTATAATATTTTGTAAATTAATTTTTGAAATAAGAGAAAGAATTTTATTTATTGTTTTGAACGTAGGGTCGACATTTTCTTCTCAATTTCATAAATTTCATTAGAAAAGTTTATTACATCCTTAGGAAAAGACTTATATATTTCTAAAATATATTCATATCTCCCTAATACTCTTGAATATTTTCCTACTTTTTCTTCTTTGTCTGCTTTTTCCACCAGTAATCCAATTTGTTCGAGTTTTCTTTTCATTTCTGGGGGTAGAGCTTTCTGCTCTGATAATTTTTTATCTACATACATTTCTTTTTCTTTTAAAACTTTATCAACACGTTGTTGGAAAATCTCTTCCCCTTTAGTTCTAACAACTGTATCTTGTGTTTCATATTTAACCAAGTTTTTTAACTGAGCAATTCTCTGATTAATCATTCTAATTTTACCTTGAAATCCTAATGTTGAATAAATTTCTTGTGCTTCTTCTAATAATGATATTGCTGAAACGAAATTTTTATTTTTAAATTCGTCTTTAGATTGCTTTTCTAAGTTTTCAGCTTCTTTTTCTAGCTCATCATAAGGACCTGGCATTAATACATAAAAATGTATCAAGATTCAAAAACTTATGACAAAAATCAGCAAATTTAATTAGAAACAATGCTAAAAATAATTTAACATTTATATTTTCGAAATTACTAAACATTAACTAGAGGATCTTTGATGAAAAAATATAAGATAGGAATACTAGGTGCCACGGGAATTGTAGGTCAGAATTATATTAATTTATTACAAAATCACCCATGGTTTCAGATAGTTGATGTAGCAGCATCACCACGATCTGCAGATAAGACATACAAGGAAGCCGTAAAGCCAAAATGGCAGATGCCACTTTCGATCCCTAAAAATGTTAAAAATTTAATGGTAAGAGATGTGCAGGATTTTGAAAAAATTCCTAAAGATCTTAGTTTTGTCTTTTCTGCTCTTAATATGCCTACCAAAGAGCAAATAAAAGAGCTTGAAGTTAAATATGCCAAAAGAGGGATACCAGTAATAAGCAATAATTCCGCTCATCGTTGGACTCCAGATGTACCTATGATTATTGGTGAAATTAACCATGAACATGTAAATGTGATACCGATCCAACAAAAAAATATGGGCTTTACACAAGGTTTCATAGTTGTAAAACCTAATTGTTCACTTCAGAGTTATTTAACTCCGATATATGCTTTAGAACAAGCGGGTTATAAAGTTGATAAATTAATTATAACAACTCTTCAGGGGGTGTCTGGAGCAGGTTATCCTGGTGTTCCTTCTTTAGATATCATTGATAATATTGTTCCATATATTAATGGAGAAGAAGAAAAAACAGAAAAAGAGCCATTAAAAATCTTGGGAAAAGTGGGTAAAAACGGAATTGAAAATGATGATTCTATCGCCATAAGTGCTACATGTACAAGGGTTCCCGTATCCGATGGTCATACTGCTAGTGTAAATGTTAAATTTAAAGATGCTGTTCCATCAAAAGAGGAAATCATTAAAATCTGGAACTCTTTTAAATCGGTACCCCAAGAATTGGACTTACCATTTGCGCCAAAACAGCCTATAATTTACCTAGAAAACACAGACAGACCTCAACCAAAAAAAGATAGAGATAATGATAAAGGAATGGCAGTAACAGTAGGACGCTTAAGGGAGGATAATGTATTTGATTTTAAATTTGTGTCCTTAAGCCATAATACCGTAAGAGGTGCTGCTGGTGGTAGTATTTTGAGTGCTGAATTATTAGTAGCTAAAGGTTTTATAAATTAAATTGATAGCCTTGCTTATACCATAAATTTTTTTACTTTTACCTCTACTTAAATACGCTAAAATTCATGTTTATCTATTAATATTGGCAGGACAAGTTTTAAAAGAGCAATTGTACCCTTTTTTTGGATTAATTTATATAATGGTAATTCTGGAAATATATAAAAGAACTTTTGCTTTTTTAACATCTTTAGTGTTCTTATTTTTGAGATAGGAGCATATTCTGAATGTTCAAAAACAAAATGTTTAATAAGATTTTGAAGTAAAAGTTTGTCAATTATAATTATACTTGACAGAAAACCATATTTTTCAGAAAGTTTATCCCGTATTGATTCTAAACTTCCGATTTCCCCATTAGTAAATAAGTCTTCCTTAGCAATTGAATTAATTTTGACTAAAGTCTTATTTTCAATTTCAAAAAGGAGCATATAATCAGTAACTTTCTCCAAATAGTTAAAATTATTAAGATTAAGCTTTTTGTATTTTTCAGTATCTGAAATGATCAGTAAAATCTTTGAATTTAATCCAAACCAACTCTCAAATAAATTAGAAATTAAATCAGGTATTGCCCAATGGGAAAGTTTTCGAAGGTTTAAATTAAATCCAATAATTCTTAATAGAAATCTTAAAAGATTATTATAAATAATAGGTTTTGGTCTTAAAAACCAATGTTTCTCAAAACTTCGATATGCAAATAAGATCTTTTGAAGAATTAATAGCAGATTTTCCTCCCTAATATTAACCGGTAAATTAATTAATTCTGTTAAGAGTGAAATTACATCCCTTTGATTTATAAAATAAGTATTATCTGTTTGTAAACGTTCTCTAACAAGTCCTATAATTTCATTTTCATTTAATCCATCAAGATTTATATCTAACTCATTTGGGAGCATTAATTTTAATCTTAAATACGGTGTTTCAGACTTTGAAACAAATATTTTCTGCAAATGTAAAATAATAATCAATTCTTGAGAACCGAATATAATTGAGATGTTAAATTCGGGTAAAAGGGGGTAAAATATTTTAAAAAGACTATTCAACTGGTACCCGTTTAAAAAGTTGATAATATCCTTTAAGAATCTAAATATTTTTGGTTCTGGATACAGTACAAATAAATCTTGTTTAACTAATTTTTGGATTAAATCAAGGAATTTCAATAACAGCATATCGAAAGGTAAATCTTCGATATCAATACAATGTTGATTAATGTAGGTAATAGCTTTTTCTTTGAAAACTCGAATTGATGAAACTCTTGCTCCTTTCTTTTTTATCAATCCTCCTAAAATTCTATCATAAAATCTTTCAATATCTTCAAAGTCTTTTTTATGAACTTTAATAATATCATGTGGAAATATTTCTATTGATTCATGAATACCAGCTTTCTTTGTCTTATATAAATATGATTTAATAATTTTTTTTCCATCATCAGATATTATTATATCTAAGATATTCTGTTGCGAATTGATAAATTTTGGATAAAGAGTCTCAAATAGATAATATAAAAGATATGGATTGACTTCTATTGGTGTTAGGGGTATTCTTACCTTATCATCTACTAATTTGAATTTATCTCCTAATTCAATATTTGAATTATAATTAAGTATTTTTAACCAATTTTTTTGAAACTTCTTGTTAATCAATTTTCTAAATAACCCCCATCACTCTAAGGTTTTCTTTTTCTTTCGGGTTAACTATTGTTTCCAATATTTTCTTATAAAAAGATAAATTTGGTAGGTTTTTCTTTCCGTAGTACTTAATTAGTAATTCTAAACAATCTAGGATATCAGGTGGACATCCTGGTAACTCTAATATCTTTTTATTTGTTTTTACCTTAATTTTTTCCTTTTTTTGAGAACCTGATTTTTTTAATTTCTTAGATTTTTTCTGATTTGCAGTATTTTTTTTTAAAATCTTTTCTATCTTTCTAAAATTGCTATTTTTCGTGCTTTTTATAGCACAATCCCCAAATAACAATATATTCTTAAAATGTTCTGGTTCTAAAGGATTTTGACCTACCAAAAAGGCATTATTTGGATTATATTTCAAGTCTTTTGTCATATATGTTTTCATAAAATTTAACAGATGATAAGCCTGCTTATAACATCCAGAACAAAATCGGCCTGAATTTACTAGTAGGTTCTTTAGATTAATGTCTTTGAGTTTTGATACACATAAATCAATAATGATATTATTATCTTCGATTTTTTCACCAAGAAGATTTATTTTCTGAGGATCTATAATACCTAACCCTCTTTGATTTGCTGCCAAAATTAAATCATAGTCTTGAATATCAATATTCAACAATTTTAAGGTGATTAGATCAACAGACACGGCATTATTCCCAATAACGGCTATTCCTGTTTTTTTTAAGTTAGAATCTCTATAAATATAAGGTCCAGCACTTTCTAATAAATAAAAAAAATCATTAATTACCAAATTCGGTTGTTTAATAGTAAAAACATCAAGAATGTTTGAGATTAAATCGTTTTTATATTGATCATAAGAAATATAATCATTGTCTAGATTTTCATTGCTCCCAATTTCTTGATATTTTGGAGAAACTATTGAATATGAATTTAAAAGAGAGAGATTCAATTTGAATAAAGGATTAACATTGACTTGATTCACAATAATGAATTTATCTGATTCGGTTATAATTTTTGGAACGAGGTATTCTTTTTCATTAATGGTAACCATTGAAAAAGACTTATTTTTTATTTCATTCAACTGATCTTTCTTAAAATTTTTCTCTTTAAAGACATTACTATTATCTATAAACACTAATTCGGCTCCGATGTTACTAAAATAATCTTTTAAATTTAACAAATTTGAAATTGTATCAATTGAAATGCCTTTAAAGGGAAAACTGCCTGCGTATATTTTACTAGCTCCAGCTTTTTTACAAGAAGCTATTAATGATTCAAGTACATCAAAATTAGTATTTGTGGGAAAACCAGTAGGTAAACACAAATTAAATTTAATAAAGACTTGATCTCCCTCCTCAATGAATTTATGGATCCCACCAAGTATTTCAATTCCCTTTAAAACAGTTTCTTTCGGTGTATCCCCTTTAACTATCGCTACTTCTGTGTTCTTTATGTCTGATTGTTCTTTCATGAAAATAATTTACATAACTCATTAATTAAATTAATAATATTAAATAATGAATTAATTGAATTTTAATTTAAGTGATGAATTAGATGTTTAATATTAAAATAGACAATTTGGATGTCGAGATCCCACAGGATAAAATTGGTGTTGATATGGGACAGAGCCTTTCGAAAATAGCATATTTAGAACGCGGGATATTAAATTTTTCATACTTTCTTACTCAAACTGAGTCAAGGTCTTTAGAAGACGCCTTAAGGTCTAGAATAAAACATTATAAAAAAATAAATTTCACAGGAGGAAAAGGTTTCAGCTTATTTCAGGCATATTCAAAAAAATACGAAACGAAACTAGTAAATGAATTTGAAGCTAACGCTAAAGGAGTTGAGACACTTCATTTATTAGAAAAAAGGAAAGAAGTATCACCATCATTAATCGTGACTATCGGAACTGGAACTTCTATGGTTTCTAAAAAAGATTCAATTCAACACTTAGGAGGTACTGCTATGGGAGGTGGCTTTTTTATGGGCACTATTAAAGCCTTGTTCAATTTAAATGATTTCCAAGAAGCCTTAAATTTAGCTAAAAGTGGAAATAGATATAACGTTGATTTAAAAGTCTCTGATATCTATGATCCTGATGATAATAGAGTTGATTTATTATTTAGAGAATATACAGCAGCAACCTTTGGGAAAATTGATCTAAATTATAACATGAATAATTTAAAAAAAGAAGATTTTATTAATTCATTGATATGCATGATTGGAGAAAATATAGGCACGATTGCAAACTTGATGGCTGATACTAATGATATTTCTACAATCGTTTTCTGCGGTGGCTTTTTAAGAGAAAACAAGATTGTAAAGAAAATTTTATCCATAATGTGTAAAGTTAATAGAAAAAAAGCAGTGTTTTTAAAGAATTCTGAATTTTGCGCTGCAATTGGCGCTCTCTGTTTATAAAGTGTGCGCCGATTTGGAGATTTCTACTCATCGAATTGATAATTCTCGTAAAAACACTATAAATCGGCGCATGTTAGTTGAGTTATTTCTGTTCTAAGGGAAAGAGCAAGAAAACAAGCAAAAATGATTATGTAGCTTGTGAATGTTTTTCTAGCATTTCTTCATTAGTTTTTCCCATCTTAATAGCTAACTCTGCAATAACAGCATCCAAATAGGCAAATGCAGCAATTTCAAACATAGTTCCTTCAGGTGCAAGAACCGCAGTATCACCCACAGCTTTATCTCTTTTAGTTCTACCTTTTAATTTAATAGTTATGTCTCCCAGTCGCCCAATAACGGTTTCTGGATGCGATGTAATAGTTATTATTCCATAAGGTTTAATTGAATTCACATAATTATTTAATAAACTTACAACTATACTTGTTGTACCAGAACCAGATAATACAATTAAAATATCTTTCTTTCGGAGCGCGGGCATACTCGCAAGATTTGTTACTATGTGAACTTCTGCCCCTAAATGAACTAACCTTGTGGCAAAGCATTGCAATATGAAGGCACTTCTCCCTGAGGCTAATAAGAAAAACCTCCGTTCATTTATTAAACCATCATGAACTAAATCTATAAATTTTTGGGTATGCTTGAAATTTTTATCTAAGTGGTTAATGTTAGCTTTAATATTATTCATAATTAATTCCATTGACTGAAAAAGAACTCTCTTTGCTTCACCATTTGCTAAAATTTCATTAGTTTTAGTCATTTTTAATATTTATTCAATTCTTTGGAGTATATTTTAAATAATCATAGAAAGAAAATATAGATTACGGTATATTATTAGATTCTTATTAAAGTTTTTAAACTCCAATATCAATCTAATCTATATTTTAATACAAATCCATAACTAAGAGTATAAATTACCGGTATAAAATTTTCATATATTATTATAGAAATAAAGAGAAAAAGGAAAAAAAAGGAAAATATTTAATTGTTTGTCTTATCCATCAGATGTTCTTTTACTTATATTTGATTGATAAGAGTAGGTCGTTCTTTGTTATCTTTTTTCTATTCGCATGCATAGTGAATGTTCTTGCTTGTTCAGTCAAAGCAGTTGCGGTTTTTTCTAAATGATCAATTAATAAATCAACTGCATTTCGAGCTACTATGCTGGCACCCTGTTGCTTCATTAATCTACGAATTGGGCTCCATGCGAAAGAATGTTTCTTTTTAGCCATTTTTTATTCCTCCAAAATTTTTAGATTTAAATCCTAAAATTTAAGTTTTTAATTTTTTTGTTAGTTATTTTTAAAGTGTCTTAGATAATAATATATCTGAAGAGTTATTTAAATGTTTTGACTAAATCAGCAGAATATGAACAGTTAAATTAAAAAAAAATCACGACAAAAAATTCTGGTTTTAATTAAAGAGTCATCACCCATGATCATCCCATGGTTGATCATTGAAAAAATATGAATTAATTTTTTTAGAATCACAATGGTTCGGATTCCAATATTGGTTAATTGGTTGTTATTATTGGTTTTACTATTATTTAATGAGGAATTAAAAAATTTTTAATTGAACTTAACAATCCCAATTGAGTGGGATATTATTAATTACGTGATCATATACGGGATAATCATTCAAAAAATATGAATTAATTTTTTTGTACACACAATAATTCAAATGATAAAACTGAGTAAAATTTCTATAATTATTATTTATTTATGGTTTAGAGGAGAACTAAAAAATTTCTAATTAAATCAAACCATCCCTATCAAATGTCATATGATTAATTGTGTGATCATAAACATTATATCATAACTGAACTAAAAAGTAAAAATTAGTTGCAATCTAGAGATCATATGATTAATTGAAATATGAAAAATAAGATGTGTTGAATTAGAATAAAATTTTTTTATTTTTTACTGCCTATAATAAATTATTATAATAGAAATAAAATTTTACAGGTATTAGAACAATTTAATATATGATTAATAGGTTTTTCTGGGTAATTTATAGTAAGTATTCGTTTAATCAATTATTCCTAATTAACCTGTTAGCTATTCGTTCTGGTACGTAAAACGTAGAATGTTAAACATTATAATTTAAAAGAAAAATTTTAATTAGTTCTGCTTATTTATAATTACAAAATAAACATAATAATTCAATAATTATAAGTGATTTTATGGCTCAGCAAATTATGGTCCCAGGGGCGGCATCGGTTGCTATTAAGTGTAAAGATGGCGTGGTTTTAGGAAGTGATCGTCGGGCAACTTGGGGGTACACAGTCACTAATAAGTCTACAAGGAAGGTCTTCAAAGTTACCGAATATATTGGGATGGCCGCTTATGGTTTAATTGGGGATTTTCAAATTCTTGTAAAAATCCTCCGAGCGCAAGCAAACCTGTACATATTAGACGCAGGTGAACGAATTTCTACTAAAAGTATGGGAAAAATGGTATCAAACTATTTATATTCAAGGAAAATGATGCCATTGTACACCAATTTGGTTGTTGCGGGTATGGATATAGATGGCCCTGAATTATATACACTGGATGCGATTGGGAGTTTAATGCCAGATGATTACGGTGCCGTTGGAACAGGTATGCTGTTATCTTTTGGAATTCTTGAGGCGGAGTATAAGCCCAACTTAACCGTTACTGCTGGTGAAAAATTAGTAGAAAAAGCAATAAGGAATTCGATTTCACGGGATGTAATGTCTGGTAATGGTATTGATATTTTGACAATAACAAAGGATGGATCAAAAGAGAAGTATTTAGAGGTCAAAGAATTAGGCGAATAACTTTCACAGCTCTTTTTCTTAAAATTTAATATCTTACTTAATAATCATTAATAATTTATTGTATGATTTCTTCCATTTATTATGTATTAGAATCTACATCGCGGGTAAAATAATTTTGAATTTAACCAATAACACCTTCAATGATACTAGAGAAGTAAGAACCTTTACTAAGGAAGAAATTCTTGAGATTAAAGGTACGTTAACAAAACTTAAATCAAAAAATGCTGAGGATTCAGAAATTACTGAATTTATTGAATCGAAGTTAAATTTATCATCTCCTATTTTGAATTCATATTCTAAGTATTTAGAAGAAATAACCGCTTTCTTAAATGTGTATATAATCAGTTCTGAGGTAGAACTCAATTATAAGTATTATTATCATTTAAAATCCAGGATTCTAACGGAATTAAATCAAATAATAAACAATTTACAAAATTTAAATTCAAATTGTTCTAATATAAAACGTTTAATTAAAAATGGTAACGTAATTTTAAACAATTTATTATCAAATATACTTGACTTACTTCGCCAAAGTAATGATATTGCGTCTAAGATAATAACTTCATTAAAAGAAACTCAGAATCTTTATGATGATCAACTTTATTTATGGACTGAAATAAACAAAATTAAAAATTTAAACTTTAAATTAAATGAAATTCCAGAAGCTTTGGAAAATTGGAATGAGATTAAAGAGTTATATATCTTTATTAAAAGCTTAAATGAAGTATTTAAAAAAAGAAAAAAGGATAAGCAAGAATTTCTATTAACTTTTCATTTTGATGAGCTTTATCAATTTTTTTTATCAACAGATGAAAAAAAAGTCAAGTTCTATTCTGATTTAACTTATCTCTTAAATTTTAATAAGATCATTGAAGAATATCAAGGGGATGAGTTTATAAACATTCTTGAAAGGAAGGAAATTATAGAAAAGCTCAAACATTTCGTAAAACCCCTTCTTAAGGAGTTAATATTAGAAAAATTTCAAGACATTATTGTGGAGATTGAGGATTTCAATTTAAAAGATAAACATGTAGATATCGACCTCAAAACGTTAAAGGATCAGAAAATTGGGGTCTTTGTTCCTAAATTAGTAGATTACTATATTATAGGATTGGAAAAGAAATTCCAAAAAAAGATACACGATGATACTGAAACCGAAGAATTCGAGAAGATAGCAGACTTTTATTATACAAAAATAGATAATTTTTATTCAAAAATTCAGGAAATCGAAGATTGGGTTTTAACCTTAGAAAATTTTCTTATTCCATACGATAGTATAACAGAATCATATAGGAAGATTTTTACAAATGTATCTTCTGAAATATATCGAAGAAAAAATGAATATTTATCTTTCATCAAAACTGTCAAAGATGAAGATGTTAGAGTAAATATTAGAAAATTTATCAAGGAAAAAATATCAGAACTTAATGAACTAATCAGAACATATGAAGATGAAACATCATTAATAATTAAAGAAGAATTTCCTCAACTAAAACAAATTAGGGAGATTCTAAGTCGATATAGCGCAAAAATTCAGAAAATAAAAGATGAGGTATATAAAATACTTGATTCTAAAAAGACTCAAGACATTGATATTTACCAATTAATAAAATTTTGGGAAGAAAATTTTAATCGTAAAAGACAGCAATTAACTTTTCTTATATCTCTTTTGATAAACAAGTTATTTAAAAGTTTTAAGGAATTGCTTGATAAAGAAGGATTCTTATTCGCAACGATTACTGAGATTTCTGAACAGACGGAAAATTTTGAAGAACTACCACTAAATTTTGCGTTATCAGCATTCCTTGCTGAAAAATTAACTGAGGATGAGTTAAGAGAAAGAATAGCTGAAATAGGTTCAAAGATCAATCATTTAAATAGCTCTCTTGGACTTTATCAAGTAGAATTATCAAAATTAGAAAAGATTTTGGCGAATCGAGTAAAATTGAGCAAAGGAATTTCAGATTCAGAAGTACAATGCACGGTTTGTCACAAATATATTAATTTTGCTAAGGGTCAAGTTATTACTTGTCCTTTCTGTGGTAGTACCTACCACTACCTGTGCGTGGCTTTCTGGCTTTCTAAATATAATAGTTGTCCGATGTGTCAAAATAACTTTCTTGAGCCTCATTCAAACTTATTTGAAGATCAAGAAGATCAAGAACAGTAACTTCGTGAAGCATGAAATAGCTCGTTGATTGCCTAATTTAGGAAAAATTCATGATGAATTAATTTAGTAATTTTTAATGAATTACAAATTTCTAAGTGCACAAAGTGATGAACTGAAAACTAAGAAACGGTTAAAGTCATTAATAATTAAAATCCTCCTCTAAAAATCGAGGCTTTGCATTAAAAATAATCTCGCAATCACAGTATCCTCCATAGTATTCACATAGTTCATAGAACTGTTCTTGCTTCTCCTTCGAAACGCCCATCTCATTTAGAATCCTCTCAGAAGCGGCATATCCATTACATTTTGCACCAGATCGTGTCAAACCTATACCCTCTTCACCCATCAGCCTCTCGAAGAACTCTCCCAATTGCCAATTACTGATTTTAAGGTTAGAACGCAAATTATTAAAATAAACCCGTTCTGAATTGCAATCGACACAGAGCCACTGCCTCATTTCTGGAACAAAGATCATATCCTTATCGCTATGGCCACAATGCAAGCAAACACAAATAGATAACTGGTACTGTAAATTTAATTCTGATATCTTTTTCTGGATTTCTCTGGATTTGATAAAATTGCCTTCTTCAGAAAATTCTGAGGACTTAGCTCTGAGAGAGCTTTTGATATCAGACTTCCACAAATTAAGTATAGTTCTCAACCCATTTCGGATTTTCTGAAGCTTTGGATCCCTGATAATAATAGTCCTTTCTTTCTTCATGACAGCTTACTACAAAAAATAATTAACTAAGTAAAAAAAGACAATTTAAATATATATTCTTAACGAGGCCCTAAATTTTAAGGTAATTTGAAATTGGTTACGACCTCTAAACTTTTCTTGATTGGATATTTTCCAATTGTTTAGAACCTATAAACACTCTAAACAAAACCACAAATATATTCTAAATGTAGTTAATAACTTAGTTTTCTTTCTTCATGGTAAAAAAAAATGAAAAAGATTTAATCCTGATAAAAGAATAAAAAAATATATATTTAATAGCTTTGACGATTAAGTTAATCCTTGTTTTTAATTTGCATTTTTATCCCATATGAAATAACTGTAATGACTGAAATTGTAGCCAATAACAGAATAAAAAGCAACAAATCATACCCTGGAATTGACGGTGTCGTTTTTTCAGTAAACTTTATGAGACAGATATCAACATTCCCTGTTCCATAACTACTTGTACTACCTCCCACAAAGACGTTTTCAGAGGAATCAAAGACTATTCCACTGGGGCTATCTTCTTCTTCTCCTCCCCAGCTTGAGTTCGATGTCAAAACTCCAAAACAATCATATTTCAACAGAAAGATGTCGCTTTGATATGAGAGATAGGGGAAGTCTTCGATAAGTCTCTTTTCTACGGCATACAGATTACTCGAAGAGTCAAGCACAATATCTATAATTTCCTCATTCTGTTCATGTTCCCACGTATCGTTCCATTGTTCTATACCCGAATTATCAAATTTATAAAGCCAAAGACCTCTTCTTTCAAATGTAATGATTATGCGTCCCGATAGGTATATGTCTCCGAATGAATCCAGCGCCATATTACCGATTTCTATAACACCCTCTTCAACTCGTCCCCAGGTGTGATTCCATAGCTGTGTTCCAGTAGTATCATATTTAATCAGAATTCTCTCAGTAGAACTATTAATAGTCCCTGCTACATAGATATTATCAAGGGAATCTATTGTTATTTTGCGACAGGAATCGCTTTCATTGATGCCCCATACTCGACTCCATTGCAAATCACCAGAAGTATTGTATTTCAATACGATTCCATCGCCTTGTCCTGGTCCCGCAAATCCCGTGCTTCCTGCGACATAGATATTCTGCATCGAATCGAATCCTATCGAGTTAGTACTCTCACTTTCATTTCCGCCCCAGGTACGAGTCCATTGCAAATCACCTGACATTTTAAATTTTCTTAAGATTCCATCTCCTGAAACGCTTCCCGCTACATAAATGTTATTTACAGAAGCACACGCTATGTGCCAAGGATTATAGGTTTCGTTTCCGCTCCATGTGTGAAACCATCTCAGTTGCCCGGAACTGTTATAGCTTAGAAAAAATGTTTGGAGGATACCACTCGTAATGTTTGCGAATCCCCCTAAATAGACATTATTTATTGAATCAACCGCAATAGAATAGAGCTTTTCGTTATCCGTTCCACCCCAAGTACGATTCCATTGAAGGATACCATCATGATCATACTTTACTAAAAAGACATCCACTCCTCCTGCTCCAAAACTCGACGTCTGCCCTGCTAAATAGAAATTATCTTCCCCATCTTTTCTAAAAAAAATACAGCTATCGCTACCTTCTCCCCCCCACGTACGATACCATGCCGCTTTGAGTGAGCCTGGTGCAGATATATGAGGTTCATGAGGTAGGTGGTGATTTTTATCTTGGAGCGCAAGAAATAGATTGTACCCATGTACCGCAAGAGATAACCCTAAGATAAGGATCAAAACATAGTTTTTGTTGCATTTCATAAAATTTTTCACATAATTTTTTTTATTTTACTTTAGGCATTTGATCATATTTTGATCATATTTAAAATTTTCAGACCAACCAAACCTAAATCTCTTTATTTTAGTTAGGGTCCTCCTCCACTTCCTCTAAAACCTTTCTTGTTATCATTTTTACCCGAAAATAAATAGTATGCTTTCTTGACCGTTTGTTGAGCAGTATCCCGTGATTGTATCATTTCCAGAGCTACATCATCGAACCGCCCTTCTATACCCTCCGTAAAGATGGCGGTAAGCTCTTCAGCAAGATTTTCCATTAGCTCGTTAAAATCCCGAATCTTCCGTTTCAATCTCTCTATTTTCATGTTTTCTTCTTCCATAGATGATGTCACTCTTTTATTATGATTATATTGAAAAATAAGGTTTTCTGATACATAAAAGTATTTTGAACTTTTAAATAATATCTATTAAAAAATCTTTGCTCAGCCTAGGTTTTTATACCATCTACGAATAATTTAAACTATCTCATGAATACACACCAAAACAGAAACATCGAAGTTGACATTCAATGCCCTGATTGTGGCACACAATAGGAATGGCAATTGGAAATTTAGTTTGTTTCATGCACATTATAGCAAAAATATTTTTTCTTTAAATATGGGAAATTTAATCATTATAATGAATTAAAAAAA
>JAHQWI010000186.1 GCA_029856085.1 Promethearchaeia archaeon
ACATATTTCTTTTTTAAAGAATATGGGTATAATTGGATCTTCCCAATAGATAAACAGAAATTCAATATTGGGTCTATTACGTATCACGAGAATAATTTAAAATATAACTTAAGTCATTTATTTAAGGAATTCCTCCGTGAGGCACGTAATAAAAACCTGTTGTTAGAAAAAAGTTATAAAGTAATATGGTCAGCATCATTTCCTGAGCCAGCAACGGGAGTTTTGGAAAAAAGTCTCTATGGTGATAATATAATTATTATAGGTGACGCAGCGGGATTTGTTGCTCCTATCAGCGGAGAAGGTATTCATGGTGCCATTGTCTCTGGTCAAGTAGCTGGAGAAACTTCTATAGGTGCTATAGAAAAAGAAGATTTTACAGTGAATTCTCTTAAGGAGTTTAAAAAACATCCAAAAATTAGAAAGATTATTAGAATGTTTAAATTCCAACATAAATTTGTAAATTTCATTTACGAAAACGAGGGTGAAAACATTAATAAAGCCTTTAAGATGGCAGAAGAGAGTAGTGAATTTAAACAAATAATTATAAATACGTTTATTTTCGGTCAAACACCCCCTAAAGATTTTATTTCGCAAATAAAAAGTATGAATTAAATATTTTATAAAAGAAGAACTAAATATCATTAAAACAGGTGTTATTAGCATGTATGATGTAATAGTTTCAGGATCAGGTCCAGCAGGATCCAGATGTGCAGAAATTTTAGCTCGGAATGGTTTTAATGTTGCATTAATAGAAAGGGATACTAATTGGAGAAAGCCATGTGGGGGTGCTTTAAGTGCACGAATCATGAATAAATATTATCCACAACTAAGAAAGTTAAATCTTGTGCCAAAAAAGGGTGCATTTTTGTTTTCCGCTGATTTTCATAAATTCGAATATAATTGGGAAGATTATGGGGAAGATTCGGTCGTAATGGATCGATTAGAATTAGATAATTTGATGAGAGATATTGCAGTTGAAGCTGGAGCAGAACTTCTTGATAAAAATCTATCATTTGACTTTATCATTAAAAATCAGAAAAAAATTGGAATTAAAACGAAAACTACATCTGGAACTAAAGAGTATTTAGGAAAAATAATAGTAATAGCTGATGGAATGAGTTCTAAATTAGCAGTAAAATCCGGTTTGAGAGAGCGTTGGAAAATTGAAAATATTGGATTGGCAAAATGCTCGATCATTGAAGGTAAAACAGATTTTGATGAGACGAAATCCTATATTTATTTTAGACCTTATAAAGGATATGGATGGGTTTTTCCTATAGATGATAAACGAATTAATATTGGTTGTGGCACATTTAGAGAAGCTAATCTTAATTATAATTTAAATGAGATTTATGATGATTTCATAAATAATCCTAATATTAAACAGTATTTTTCTGGATCTAATTATAAAAATAAATGGACAGGAGCGTTTCCACTTCCTGCGAAAGGGGTATTAGAAAAGAGTCTATATGGAGATAATATCATGATCGTTGGTGATGCTGCTGGATTTGTGTCCCCAATTAGTGGGGAAGGTATTCATCCAAGCATAGTGTCTGGACAGGTCGCTGCTGAAACGGCAATTAAAGCGATTGATGAGGATGATATTTCTAAGAAAACTTTAAAGTCTTACAAACAACATCCCAATATTAAGAAGATAATTAGGAATTTCAAATTAAAACGTTCAATGGTGGAATTTTTTTATGAAAATGAAGGAAAAAATCTTGATATGATGTTTAAATTAGCGGAAGCTGATGAAGATTTTAAAACTCAAGTTATAAATATGTTCTTTTCCAACGCTGCTCCTTCAAATGAATTTTTTACAAAAGTTAGAGCTTCAAGTATGTGATTCACAAAATCAAATTTATTAAAACAAAGCCACTCACTTCTAAGTTCGGTATAGATAGATAAAATAATTATATAATCTATTATACTTAATCTTAGTTTAATTGAGATTAAATATTTGTAAGGAGAACTTTAAAACATGGGTGAAATCAATCCCAAAATTTTAGTAGTTTCTGATATTCATTTAGGTTCCTTGGATAGCGAAAAAGATTTATTTATTCAATTTTTAAGAAAAATTGTTAATGGAGAGTTTGAAACTGAATTAAGAGCCCTTATAATATTAGGAGATTTTATTGATTTGTGTACAGATCTCCCTAAAACTCTTTTAAAACGGGAACAAATCCAAGAAATATTCACTCTTCTACTAGAAATTAAAAGGAATATAAATCTCATTTTTGTACTTGGAAACCATGAAATCCCTGTTACGGGAGATTACGATGAAAAATTTAAACGTCGAAAAGAAAAATTTTTAAGAAGGTTTAAGAGTAGTAAATTCGGTGAATTGTTTGATAATGAGATTTACTGTCAATATTTACTATTAAAAAAGTTGAACAACGAGGATATGCTTTTGTTATATGATACACGAGATCAAATTGAGGAGAATCCTGTTAACAAGATAAGAATTGATGGACTTGAATTAGAGGAGGATTATAGATGTTTTATGACGCATGGTTATCAATTTGATGGTGATGTATATCGCTTTTTTGTAGGACAGATATGGAAATCTTTAATCTCTAACAATAAATTTGAAATAAAAGAGACTTATGATTATTTTTGGAACGAAGTAATAAAAAATGGCAGAAAAATTAAACCTATTACATTTAGAAAGATGAAAGAAGAATTGGCTAACTTGAAAAATGAGTCTATAGAATCACAAAATATCCTTTTTTCAGGATTAAATATTTTAGAATTTAATCTAATTAAAGCAAATATGCGTGTATTGAAAAAATGGGAACACGCTAGTAAACCTGATTACTATTTTGATGAGATAAAAAGGTTCTTAGAGGATGACGAATATGATTTATCAAAAATAAATCATTTAATATACGGACATTCGCACCATAAGGGAATGTATAAAGGAACGGTAAATGACCATTCAATAGAAATTGTAAACGATGGCTCATGGCAACATATGCATCCTTCCTATGTAGAGATTCTTAATCGGGGTAAAATCAATTTAAAATCTCTATAAGCTAAACCTTTTTTAAAGAATACGTAAAATTAACAAAAATTGTTAGTTTTAGAGATCAGTTGTAAATTTAAATAATGTTCACAATTTATAAATCTCAACTTTTATTTTAAATTATTAATCTTAAAATTTTTTAATTCATTAGAGTTTAGATTTTATTAATGACGGCACAAGATACTCCAATCTTTAAGGTAAATGAAAGCAATAAGCCAATCTATATTTTTAAGATCGTAATTTTAGGTCAGGAGCGTGTAGGAAAGACATGTATAGCCAAACGCTTATGTTTTAATACTTTCGAAGTTGAAACAAAAGAAACGTTAGGAATTGAGTTTTATACCTATGATCTTCCCATTATTGTTGGCGGAGATGAAACTTTTGTTAGAATTAGCATATGGGACTTTGGGGGTCGGGAGCAGTTTAAAAAATTATTTCCATATTACATTAATGGTGCCAATGGTATATTTATGGTATTCAGTTTAGTGGATCTTCAAACCTTACTAAGATTAGATTGGTGGTATGAAAGATTAGGTGAATATAATCATGCGGAAACTCCAAGAATGTTTGTTGGCGCTAAAAATGATACTATTGAAGAAGTTGACGATAAGACACGAGTAGATAAATTAGTTGTAGATAGATTTATGAAACGGCACGCTGAAAGTGATTTTTACAAATGCTCTTCGAAGGAAAATTTTAATATTAAGAAAATTTTTAAAGAGCTAGTTATTAAGATTTTAGAGAAGAATAAATTAGATTACGAACGAATTGGTTAGAGTAAAGTAATCTTTTTTCCTACTAAAACCACAAATAAACTTTTTCTAAGGGAATGTATAATGGTTGATATATTTCCAACTAAAGAGGAACTTTATGAGTTTGAAAAAATTTATGAGTAGAACATTCATAATTAAATGAGGATTACAATTACACCAAAAATAGTCAGAATTATACCAATAAAGCCAAATTTAGAAATTTTTTCCTTGTTTACAAAATAAGTTAAAGGGAGGGAAAATAGAGGGCTTGCACTTGCGATTAATGCTACAACATCAGCTCCTGCTACATGTACGGATTCAGTATATAGATATGCTCCAAGTGAAGTTCCTATAATTGAAGCACTTATTAATAAAGCCCATGTACGGAGAGATTTCTTTTTATTAGCTAAATTTTTGTTTTCTTTATTTAAGTAATTCTCCCTCAACACCATTGAGCTCAAGATCAATAAAGCAAATGGGAACCGGATTACATTTCCTATAATAGAACTAAGTTCTTCTACTTGGATAATCTTATCTATTCTGACAATAGCAATTTCAATCATAACAGCCCCAATAGCCCACCCTAGAGATGCAACAAAACAAAAAATGATTGCTTTAACTATATCTTTTCCAAATATTTCTTGAAATCTGATTTTAATTGTTTGTTTTGTGATAGAGTTTTTATTATCGTTTGAATTCTCAGAGTTTATTTTGGATTTACCAATTATAATGATTCCAACCCCAATTAGGAGGAGTGAGAAAATTAAATTAAGTTTAAATGGCCTACTGAGAAAAATTAGAGATAGTATGAAAGTAAATAGTGGAAAAGTCATCGAAATAGCAAGTGCAATAGTTGTTCCTAGTTTTTTTTGAGCAGTAAAATAAGCTGTATCCCCTATCACTTGGCCAAAAACGAAACTAAAAATTAACAACACCCATAATTCCAATGGGATTATAAAAATAAGGTTTAACTGGTTTAAAAAGAAAGCTATAAAGATGAAGGTTAATGTACCTACGGCTGTTCGAAAAAAATTGATAAAAGTTGGGCTAGCTTCATGCTCTGTTTTGCGAAAAATAACATTAGACGCAACAAATGTTAGTACAGCTAAAATTGCGATAATTTCTCCTAGCATTTTATATGAAAATTAAAGAACGCATAAATTGTTTTCCATCAAAATGACTTTAAATTTGAAATATAAATGAGGTAGATATTTTTGTTATTTATTCTGTAAACCTTTTTCCATATTCATACAGTTTTAAAAATGATTTAGCCGCTGCTTCAAGAGAGGGATAAACAAGGAAATTATCCTTCAGAAGCATATCAACAAAAATTTTGCCAGATTCACTTGGATACTGATGTAAAATGATCATCATAGTTTTATTTTGATTTTCTACATAATCTCTTATTTCTAATAAGTTATTATAATATCCTTTAAAGCGTCTACCTTCTATATCTTTCCAAGCATCTGTTTCCAATATTATCAAACTTATGTTTTCATCAATTGCAGCCTTGGTCACATCTACAAGTTCTTTTTGATATGTTACAAATGGTAAATCTAAAGGATTTGACAAACTACCTACTCGTATCGGATAGATATTAGTAAGTTTTTCCAAAGTTTCACCTTTAAAGTGAGGGACTTCAAACCCCATTTCTATTAAGGTATCCGTTGCTAAGATTCCAAAACCACCAGACCATAATATAATTAAAACCCTTTTATTGCTTGGATATTCAATCTCCCTTTCAAGCTTCTTGAATCGTTTAAAATAAGAAGAAAATAAATAAGTATCATCAATTAATTCATCCAGTGAGGAAGAAGCCTCAATAATAGGCGTTTGCTTAAACACAGCATTCCATATATTCTTCTTAGTTGCCATAGATCCTGTATGTGATAATACTGCAGTTTGGCCTCTTTCAGTTTTTCCTCCTCTCATAAATAAAACTGGTTTTTTCATACCTTTTAAAATTTTAAATAAATGTTTTCCTTCATTCTTATGAATTGGTGAAATTCCTTCAAAGTATACGCAAATTACATCTGTATCCTTATCATCATTCAAATAATGTAAAACCTCAGAAATTTGAATATCAACGCAATTACCAATACTTACTCCAATTGAAAATCGAAGGTGATATCTCCTAGATCCAAATTTAATCATTTTTGAATGTAAATCTCCCGATTGAAAAATCAAACCAATATTTCCATGTTCTTCTGGAAATGAAGAATAGTAAGCTGTTTTTCCTCGTGGACTATAAATTCCCATGCAATTTGGACCGATACTTCTTGTATTTTTGTAATCATCTAATATTTCTTTTATTTTGTATTCAATTTCAGTACCAGTTTTATCAAATTCACCTGTTCCTGCAGTAAATATATGAATAAAATTCACTTTCTTTTTTGAAAGAACCTCTTGTAAAGCTTGAACAAGAAGGTCTCTTCTAATAGATAATATCAAAAGATCAATTTTATCTACGGGAATTTCATCAATGGATTTATAGCACTTAAGCCCTAAGAAACTTTCCTCTTTGGGAGAAACTAAATATAATTTTTCTAGATTAAATCCCTGTCTTTTAAATCCTTTTACAAAGAAATCGACAGCTCTACTAACTCTATATATGACAACATTTTTTGGTTTAAACAACAATTCTAAAGATTGTTTATTATCATCTGACTCCAACATTTTCCTCAGATTTTAGTATTAATTTTGTATTACAATTATAACAATATATAGGAGTTGAATTAAATTCTGTTCCACAATTAGGGCATTTTGATTTTATATTGTTTATGATAACGTTTAAATCCTCTATTTGTTCCTCAATTTTAACTTTTGTAATCTTTTTTAATGTCAAAGAAATTCCTATGGAAACCATGACAATTAATAATATTAGTAAGATCGAATGTAGAAGATGAAAAGAAAATTTGGAATTAAAATAATCTCTTGAATAACGGTAAAGAAAAATATATGTAAAAAAATTTGGAAAGAAGAAAGTCATTATATTCATTGAATAAGCTTTTTTAAAGTCATTATATAAGAAAATAGGAATGATTGATACCACGATCCAAATAAAGTACATAAAAAACAAACCAGATAAATCATTAAATAAAACATAATTCGCTATGAATTGGGTAATCCTTTTCTGAGAACTTGAAGCATCAATATCGAAAATTATATTAAACTGATAGCCAAAATAAAAAATAAATAAACTCAGAATAAGAATCTGAATAATAAAGAGAATAATTTTACTCCGAAAAAAATCGATTATCTTCATTATTAATTATTTAAATTATGACCAAAAATTAAACTCTTTCAAACTTCAATTGAAATTCTCGCTGAAAATGATAAAATTTTTATTATTTGCTATCTTAATTCACTTACAGTGGAAGACTCACTATCTTATTTTTCAAAATTAGCAAATCATCATCAATATAGAGGATGTTTTCTCCTAAGATGTAATCTTCTTCTTCAAAAAATATATGTATAGATGTTAATATTGAGGTAAATAGCAAATGAGCTATACTTTTTCCAGAACTAAAATGATTGAAAAAATCAAATTTGGACTTTTAAGTCCAGATGAGATACGGAAAATGTCTGCTGCTCGAATAATAACTGCAGATACGTATGACGAGGATGGGCTACCTATTCCTAGTGGTTTAATGGACCAACGACTTGGTACAATTGAGCCTGGTCAAAGATGTCAGACATGTGGTAATTTAGTTTCAAATTGTATGGGTCATTTTGGCCATATAGAATTAGCACGTCCCGTTATTCATGTAGGATACTCAAAGAAAGTTTTAAAAGTGTTACGTAGTATCTGTCCGGATTGCTCTCGTCTAATGCTAACTGAAGAGGAAAAAGATATATTCAGACAAGAGCAAATAAAACATAGAAAGATTTTTTTCGAGGGGGATGAAGAAGCTTCGAAAATCGTATTTAAGCGTGCCAGAAAAGCTAAAAATTGTCCTTATTGCGGTACTAAAAAGAAAAAAATTATCATTGAGAAACCTACCACATTTTATGAAGAAGAAGAAGGAAAAGGTTCTCGCAGAATAACACCCATAGAGATTCTAGAACGTCTTAAGAAGATGAGTGATGTTGATCTTAAAATCTTAGGTATTTCCCCTGAAAATGCTAGACTTGAGTGGGTAATTTTTACCGTGCTCCCTATCCCCCCTGTATGTGCAAGACCATCAATTACTTTAGATAGTGGTATCCGTTCTGAAGATGATCTAACACATAAATTAGTAGATGTTATACGAATTAATCAAAGATTAAGAGAAAATATCGATGCAGGAGCTCCTCATTTAATTGTAGAAGATCTTTGGGAATTATTACAATATCATATTACCACATATTTTGATAATCAAGTTTCTGGGATCCCACCTGCAAGACATCGTTCGGGAAGAGCCCTTAGAACCCTAACTCAAAGATTAAAAGGTAAAGAGGGTAGATTTAGAAGTAATTTAAGTGGCAAAAGAGTGGATTTTTCTGCGAGAAGTGTAATTTCACCTAATCCATATATAAGTATAAATGATGTAGGTGTACCTATAGAGATAGCGAAAATTTTAACTATTCCCACTAATGTTAATGATTGGAATATTGAAGAAATGAAACAAATGGTCCTAAATGGACCTGTTCATCATCCTGGAGCTAATTACATCATACGGAGTGATCGTAGGAGAATTGACCTACGTTATGTTAAAAATAGAAAAATTATTGCAGATATGTTAGCACCAGGATTTACTGTTGAGCGACATTTGGATGATGGAGACTTAGTATTATTTAATCGTCAACCATCGCTCCATAGAATGTCGATAATGGCACATGAAGTAAAGATCATGGATGGGCGAACTTTTAGATTAAATTTAACTGTATGCCCTCCTTATAACGCTGATTTCGATGGAGATGAAATGAATTTACATGTACCTCAAAGTGAAGAGGCTCGAACAGAAGCAGAATTGCTTCTTAAAGTACAAAACCATATATTGTCACCCCGTTTTGGAGGTCCAATTTTAGGAGGAATTCAAGATTTTATTTCAAGTGTTTTTCAATTTACGAGTAAAAACTCTCTATATAATAAAAAAGAGGCATTAAACTTATTATATATTGGAGGGATATTTGAATATAACCCTAATTTTAGTTTAGAACAATTAACTCCTATAACAACTGATCCAGAACCTTTATATTCTGGTAAAGATATATTCAGTAGCTTATTTCCTGATGATTTAAACTTAAAAGTTAAATCAAAATTTTGTAAAAAATGTGACGTATGTGAAGAAGAAAACTGCGCTTATGATGCATATGTTGTGATTAAAAATGGAAGGCTAATAACTGGAACAATAGATGAAAATTCCTTCGGTGCTATGCAACCAAATAGTATCTTGGCGCGAATTATTAAGGATCATGGAAATGCGCGTGGTAGACTGTTTTTAGATAATTCTACAAAAATGTTGCTAGGCGTTATTCGAAAAAATGGTATGACAATGGGATTGGATGAGGTTTATGTACATGGACATGCATATGAGGCAATTGAAAAAATATTAAAGGACGGAAATGAAGAGTCTAACAAACTAATAAACGCTTTTCATGAAAACGATACTACTATTCTTAAAAGAGCTCCTGGCCGTTCTATGAGAGAAACTTTAGAATTGAGAATACGCGGGGCATTGGCAGAGGCACAAAAAGAAGCAATAGAATCAGCAGCTGATTTCATTGGAGATGAGGCACACTCAGTTATTATGACTAAATCTGGAGCAAGAGGAAATTTATTAAACTTAGGAATGATGTCTGCTGTTGTGGGGCAACAAGCGATAAGAGGTGAAAGAATTAATAGAGGTTATGTAGGGAGTAGAAGAACGTTACCTCATTTTAAAGTAGACGACCTTTCACCAAAATCTAGAGGTTTTGTATCTTCATCTTATCGAAATGGGTTAAAACCTGTAGAATTCTTCTTTCATGCCATGGGTGGGAGAGAAGGACTCGTTGATACAGCAGTAAGAACATCTCAGAGTGGATATATGCAGAGAAGATTAGTAAATGCATTACAAGATATGGTTGTAGAAAATGACGGAACTGTTAGAAATTCTGATAAGAATATAATTCAGTTTAGATTTGGCGACGATGGCATTGATCCGATGCACACAGACCACTCTTCCGCCGTCAACCTTGACGTGTTATTATTAAAAGCAAAAGCTCTTGATGTAGGAGAGATTCGTGAAGAAATTAAGCAAGAATCTATCTCTCGAAAAGCTACTCCTAAAGTAAAAAAAGCTATTGATGTGAAACCTAAGGAAAAGGCTCCTCCTAAAGAAAAGCCCAAAAAAGAAAAAAAACCTAAAAAAGAAGAAAAGGTTCATGATGAAGATACATCGATAAAGCAATTTGAAGACGAAACTGGAAAGAAAGCTATTTGGAGAGGGAAAGAAACAAAAGCTTATATAGATTGGAAGCAAGAAAAATTAGGATAAGATAGGAATCAGAAAATTTTGTAGTATAAAATAAAATTTGTAAGGTTTATAGAAGATGGGAAAAATAACTCAACAACATTTAAAAGAACAATTAGAAATATTAGAAAAGGATGGAATTCCTGGCGATTTAATCGATAAAATTAGAGAAAAAATTAAAAATGAAGATCTAGAAGAAGAGCAATTAGAATATCTTTTAAACAAAATATACATAAATTTCAATAACGCGCTTGTAGAAACGTCAGAACCAGTAGGAACTGTAGCTGCACAATCAATTGGAGAACCAGGAACACAAATGACGCTAAGAACCTTTCATTATGCAGGAGTTGAAGAGTTTAGCGTGACACAGGGACTTCCACGCTTAATTGAAATAGTTGATGCTCGACGTTTTCCTTCAACCCCCGCCATGGAAGTATATCTAACCAAGGAATACAAAGATACAGAAGAAAAAGCAATAGAAGTTCATAATCGTATAGAACAGATACGTATAGAACAGATAACTTCTGATGTAGACTTAGATTTTGTAAATTGGAAGATAGTTGTAAATTTAATCCCCGATATCTGTGAAAAGAAGGGAATTGATATAAATGAAATACCTGAAATTTTAAAGCGTTATAAGAAAAAAGGAACGATAAAACGCGAGGGCAATTCTATCATAATAGATCCGGGAATAGAAGATCTTCAAAGTCTACAAAAATTAAGAGAAAAAATACTTAAAAAAGTAGTTAAAGGTATTAGAGGTGTAAAAAGAGGATTATTAACACCTTCAGATGAAGGAGAAGAATGGGTAATTAAAACGGAGGGCACTAATTTACAAGGTGTAATACAAATCGAGGGAGTGGATGATTCTAGATCTGTTTCAAACCATATTCATGAAATAGAAAAATTATATGGGATCGAAGCAGCACGTCAGATGATTATAATAGAATCTCAAAAAGTTCTTGAACAACAGGGATTAGACGTAGATTTAAGACATCTCCTTATTCTAGCAGATTTGATGTGTCATTCGGGCTCAATTCAATCAATTGGAAGACATGGGATTTCTGGCTCAAAATCAAGTGTTTTTGCTCGTGCTGCATTTGAGGTCACCGTAAATCAATTACTTGATGCAGGGCTTTACGGAGAGGAGGAACGATTGCTTGGAATTCCCGAGAATGTAATTGTGGGCCAAATATCACCAATCGGAACTGGTCGTGTAAACGTGATGTTTGATCTTGATGCTAATCTGGAAATATTGAGACAGAAGAAAAAATAAAACTCTTTTTGAAAGAATAAAATACACCAAAAAAAACTTAAACATTAAATTATTATTATTACTAATTATATAGACACGATTTGAAAATATCATGGCAAAGAAGAAAATTGAAGGCATTACGGAAAAGGTTGATTTATCGCGCAAGAAAAAGAAGGAATTTGATGTTGATTCAAATATTAGAGTAGCATATAAAACTGGTAAATTTGTTTATGGGAGAAATAACGTATTAAAACATCTTAGAGAAAGTCTCTTCAAACTATTAATTATCGCAAATAATTGTCCCGCAGAATTTGAAAGTCAATTAAACTATTACATTTCCCTTATGAAGGATAAAATATATATTCATAAGTATAAAGGATCTTCTTGGGATCTCGGTTTAGCTTGTGCAAAACCTTACATGATCTCTGTTATTGGAGTTGTTCATGAGGGAGATTCAGATCTCTTAACGTTAAAAACTAGATGAGTTTAATTATATAATATGGATTTTATTTATGTTAAAAAAGAATATTAAGATTGATAGAGCAGCAATGGAACTTATTTCGTTGTTTAATAATATTTCCGGAGCTATTATAAAGGATTGTTTGGTATTTAGAAATCTGGAAAATAATTCTGAAGTTATTATCTTTCTTGTAAAGGAAGAAGATGTAGGAAAAGCTATTGGGAAAGCAGGTGAACACGTTAAGGATTTAAAATTAAAACTTAATAAAAAAATTGATGTAATTGCGTTTTCAGAAAATCTTAATAAATTTATTCAAAATATTTTACAAACTACCAAAAATTCTATTGTGGTTCAAAATATTGAAATAAAAGATAGCAGAAACTTAAAGAAAACAGTTATTATAACTGTACGACCTCAAGATCGTGGAAAAGCAATTGGTAAAGAAGGATCGATGATAAGAAAAATCAAAGAACTAGTTCTAAGGTATTTTGACGTTGATAACGTAATTATTAATACGAAAAATATCTGATTCTTATTGCTTAAAAATTATACTTATTAATTATTCTTAATTTTAATCACAAAATTACACATTAGAGTGATTGATATTTCAACTATAAAAATGTATGATGAGCAAGCTGCTATTAATCATGTTAAATCGTTAGGTTTTACGCGTCACGCAGCTACTGAGGGTGAAACTAAAACTATAAATTACATCCGAAAACAACTGGATAATGAGAACGTTGATACTAAAGTAGAGTCTTTTGAATGGACTAAAACATTAACAAAATTAAGAAAATTGATTTTTCTATGGATATTTATTGTTAATCTTAGTTGTCTGATTTTATTATTATATCCAACTTTTACCTGGATAATTCTTCCTCTTGATATGCTCTTTTTTATAGTATTAATTTTTGGAGGTAAGTATATTTTTGATCATTCAAGAGTTATATCCATAGGAAAAAAAAGAGAATCAAAAAACGTCATAGCAACCATTCAAGCTAAAGATTTATATCCAAAAAGACCTGTTATATTTTTTTCAGCTCATCATGATTCAGTTTCATCAAATTTTCCATACAAAATGATGAAGATATTACTACTTTCGGCAGTAGTCTTTCTTCTCTCATATTTTTTTATAAACTTGATCCTTTCAATTTGGTCAATAATAGCCATATTTACGGCAATTCAAATTGATTTTATTTATTTATGGATAAGAAACATATCTTTAATTATTGGGATTATTCTACTATCAGAAATTTTCATAACATTTTTCTCGAAAAAGACTAATGAATCTATAGGTTCAGTAGATAATGCTTCTGGTGTTGCCATTCTGCTAGAATTAGCAAAACTGATCAAAAAAAATCCTCTCAAAAAAACCGATGTAATCTTTTTATGGTGTGGAGCAGAGGAAATGGGACTATGGGGGTCAAAGCAATACTGTTCTAAACATTTTGAAGAATTAGATAAGGATTACGACTTAAATAAATCATACAACATAAACATAGACATGGTGGGTTCTTACATAGGTTTAGTTGATGAAACCGGATTATTAAAGAAAAAAAAATTGAATAAAAATCTGAATGATGTCTTAAAAGCATCAGACACACAACAAAAAATCCCTTCTGAGAAAGCAAAAATCTCATTAGGATCTGGAAGTGATCATCTAGTGTTTCAGGCTTTTACAAAAAAAGCAGAGAAGAAAGGTTTTCAAGTAACCTGCTTTTTATCAAATAAGGATATAAAATACATACATTCTAAAAAGGATACACCTGAAGTATGTTCTGTTGAAAATCTAAATGGATGCATAGACATCTGTTATAATGCTATAAAAAGCCTCGATCTGAGAGTTGAATAAATCATTTTTCTTTTCTATTATAGACGAATTAAAATCAAAATTAGCAAGGAATTAATACATATACATAAATTTTAAGTTCTAGGATATATTTTTTCTCAATATACATATTTTAAATTTGGTGAAGAAATTGCCAAAAGGATTATATGCTGCGAGAAAGCTTCAAGCGAATAGGAAAAAGTTTAGATGGTCAAAAACTAAGTATAAACGAAGGAAACTAAAGCTAAAACAGAAATCCGACCCATTAGAAGGGAGTTGTCAAGCCCTCGGGATAGTACTTCAAAAAGTTGGCCGAGAGAGTAAACAACCTAATTCAGCTATTAGAAAATGCGTGAGAATTCAACTGAAGAAGAATGGAAAAGGTGTGACTGCCTTCCTTCCGGGAGATGGGGCGCTTAATTTCATTGAAGAACACGACCGAGTCATAGTTGAAGGAATTGGTGGAGCCAAAGGAAGAAGTATAGGCGATCTTCCTGGAGTACGTTACAGGGTAGTTAAAGTAAATGGTGTAAGTTTAGAAGCTCTTATAGCTGGAAAGAAAGAAAAACCTTTACGTTAATGAGATAAGGAAATATGAGCAAAACGAAAAATGAAATTAAGTTTTTTAATAAATGGTCTTTTGATAACGTCACTGTAAGAGATCGGACACTCGAGAATTACATCAACTTAAAACCGATAATAGTTCCTCATTCTGCTGGAAGACATGAACATAGAAGGTTTTGGAAATCTACAAAAGTATCAATACTTGAACGATTTACAAATAGATTACTTTCTCCCGGATTTATTGGAAGTAGAATTAGGGGACGCAAAAGTTCATTTAATTCTGGCAAGAAAGGAAAATTATTGATAAGTATAAAAAATGCATTTGTTTTAATTGAGTTAACTACAGAGCAAAACCCGATTCAAGTTTTCATAGATGCGATAATAAATACAACACCTAGAGAAGAGACTACTCGTATCGCTATGGGTGGGATCAGTTATGCTTCAGCAGTAGATATCGCGCCGCAACGCAGAGTTGACTTAGCTTTAAAGTATCTATCTCAAGCTATTGCTTCAAGGTCACATTCTAATGAGAAAATGTTTGAAGAGAACTTAGCACAAGAGTTGATATTAGCAGCAAATAATAGTCAAGAATCTAGGGCTGTAAAGCGAAAAGACGAAATAGAAAGAATCGCAGTTTCAGCTAGATAAAGATCCTCATAATAAAAAAGCAAATTTTAAATTATTTAGATTAGGTTTAATAATCCTTTTGCTTAAAAGATATACCAATTTCTTTTTTATATTAGTAATAAATTATAGAAATTAAGGGATATTTTAAATCATTAATATGAAGATCTGATGATACATTAAGGTGTTAAAGAAAAGGCAATGGTTAACAATAAATGAAAAAATGGCAGATATGAGCCCAAAAGAATACTATGAAGAAATTTTTAAAGAAATTATACAGGAAATTAACGAAAATGAAAATGGACTAAGAAATATATTACTGTAAAAAATTAAAGGAAATTTAAAAAATTAATTTTCTTAAACGATAATCTAGTTATTGGGAAGCACCACAAAATACACAGTATTTCGCTTCATCACTAGCTGGTGCTTCACATTGTTTGCATAATTTTGTATATCCTTCAGTTTTAAATTTTAATCGAGTTGAAGGAGTTTGAATGATTTCCGTTTCGCTTAAGTTTATTCCACATTTAAAACAATATTTAGGATTCCCTTTAATTTTCGTCCCACAGGAAGGGCAATTTATAAGAATTCTTGTACCACACTCTTGGCAAAAATCCCATTTTTTATTAAATCTCACTCCACATTTAGGACAAAACCTTACATCTCCAGCTGTATATTCTAGAATTGTAGGGATAATTGATAAAAATAGTATACTTCCAATAGGAATCATAGGAATCCAATATTCACTAGGTTGAAAAACTCTTCCTACCATAAGAGCAGAAAATACTATTAGGGTTAATCCAAATATTGTCCATATTCCAACAATACCCATTTTTATCTTACTTTCAGATCTAATATCCACAATTGTGGTTGCAGTCGCCAATATCAGTAAAGTTCCAATAGGGATTATCGGGATCCAAATATCATCTGTTGAAAAAACATCTCCCAATATAAGAGCTATCATTACAATAGTAGTGACTCCTACTATAATCCATAATCCTATAGATCCTATACTGAGTTTTTTTCTAATTTCATTCCAAGCCATACAATAACCTTTTCATTTTTATAATTAAAAAATATAGTGTTGAAAAAAAATATTTCTCTTTAATATTAAATCAAATTGGAGTCCGATTTTTGATATCTTTCAATTAATAATAGTATAAAACTTGTGACTGTACATATTAGTTCTAGCAAAATGAACCAAAATATCA
>JAHQWI010000187.1 GCA_029856085.1 Promethearchaeia archaeon
GGTTAATAAAACAATTGTGCCCACATTTATATGCTCTCTTAGAAATCCTCCAGTCTTGAATTCTGCAATTCTTTCAACTTTTGGAAACATTCGAGTCAGTGCAAATATCAAAATTGATAACCCTGTTAATCCTATGATCATGAAAGCTAACATTGTGGCATAAATACCTAAAGAAAAAATTAATAAAATGCCCCCAATTAGAATCGCAACATATAAACCAAACTCAATCAAGATCATGAGTATCCATTTTGCAATTTTATGTTCTTTGTTTAGCTCCTCAAGGATATATTTATATTTCATTTTTCCAAAGAAGTGAATCTTCATCTCAAACATGACTAACAAAAAACTCCAAGCGATCGGTAGAGTAACCAAAAATAATACTAACACTAAAATTGAATTAGTTAATAATGTCAGAATAATAGATATAAACGTGAGTGAAATTCCCTGGATTGACAACATCAAGATGATCTTTGCCTTTGCCTGATCACGAGGGATTAAAGGTAATGATGCCTTAATAGAAGAACCAGATTCTTCAAGATTTAAGAACCCTACAATTAACATTGGTGGAATAAATAGATATATACCAACAACTGCAGACCATAATACTAGTATTCCCTCTATTGTGGAAACTTCGTTGATAATTGGACCTTGTAAAGTAAAAACTAACACAAGAGGATAAAATATTGGGAAAAAGATAAACATAAAAGATTGCATATCACGAGTAGTTGAGACTAAATCTTTTCGAATATATGCCTTAATTGTTGAGGTCGGTTTTACTTCAACGGGAACGTCCTTTTTCTTTACTTTATCAACTATGATCTCAGTAGAAATCGTGGTACGTAGAGCTCGTTGAGCAGATTTGAATAATCCCCATACTATGAATATGAATAAAGCAAATCCAATAAGTGTACTTAGTAATAATCCTGAAGGAAATTGGTTTGGTATGGTACTTAATGCGATTAAATATGCAGGAGCAAGTGCGAATGGAATTAAACTTAAAATAAGGTTTAAGAAAATGGGAGGTTCGCTTGTTTTGAACATAATTAGAAATCTATCAACAGAACTAAAACCCAAGCTGAAAATTAATCCAGATCCAAAAGCAATTGTGAAATAACCAATCATAGTTATCAATCTGACTAAATTCACTCTTTTCGATGTACCTTTTGATTCTGAGAAGAGGAAGCTTAATTTCTCCCCTATAATAATAAGTAAGCTAAAATTGAAAACAACATTAAGAACAGATACTAAGAGTGAGGTAATAAAAATTAAGAAATTCTGAGTACCAATTAACATTATAATTGGAAATGCTGCGATTAGTATAATTAGCGGGATGTCGAGATTTCGAAATAATGTCATGAATCCAATCTTTCTCATTTCCTTTTTAGAGAATGGGAGCGTTTGCAACCATTTGAATGAGTTTCCCGACATAAAAGAGCTGGTTGAAACCAACCCAAACATTAGCATATATAAAAAAGTTATCCCAAAGTAAATTGCAAACATAAAACTAGATATAAACGCGATCGAATTTGGTGTATAGGAACCAAGAGAGTTGTCGATTTCCAAGTAGGTAAATAGTGGTAAAATAGGTAAAAAAACAAAAAGGAACGAAAAGGCTAATTTAAGAGCTAAAAATTGATGTTTTATATAATTCTTGTTTTTCTTAAATTTTTCGAAAAGTCTCGCTTGGTGGGCACCAGCGCTTGCTATCTGTCCTTCCATTAAGATTTCGTGTGTTGTAAACTTAGCTAAGGAATAGAAAGATTTCTGTTTGTTTTCTTCCATAAATAATTACCTCATTAATTTTTCACCTTAAAAGAAGCTCTAAGCTTCTTTATTATTTCATTAACTGAAGTATCTTGCTCAGTTAATCGTAAGAAAACATCTTCTAAGCTTGCACCTACTTTATCAGCTTGTTGTCGAAGTTCTTCAACTGTACCAATTCCTACTATCTTTCCTTTATTAATTATCCCTATTCGGTCACATAATTCTTGTGCTATTTCCATAATATGTGTCGAAAAAAGAACTGTTCCCCCTCTCTGAGTGTGAAGTTCTACAATAGTTTTGACAACTCTTACAGATTTCGCATCAAGACCTGCAATGGGTTCATCCAAAATAAGTAAATCTGGTTCATGAAGTATAGCAGCAATAATTTGTAATTTTTGTTTATTCCCATGAGATAGAGTTGCAATTAACTGATCATAATATTCAATTGCATCCAGATTTTCCAAATATTCCTTTGCAAGATTAGTAGTTCTATTCGCATCTAAACCTCTGATTGATGCTACAAAATTAAAGAGGTCTTTTGGTGTTAAAGACTTGAAAATTAATGGTTCCTCACTCACATATCCAATACGACGTTTAATTGCAACTTCATTTCGTTCGGGATTTAACCCAAATACTCTCATTTCACCTTCATTAGGTTCAAGTAATCCTAAAAGGAGTTTGATAGTTGTCGTTTTACCAGCACCGTTAGGCCCTAATAATCCAAAAACCTCTCCTCGATGAACTTCAAACGAGATACCATTTACTGCTTTAACTTCCCCAAAAAATTTCTTCAAACTTTTAACAATAATAATTTCATTATTTGACATACTTATTCAATAGAATTGATTTTTTTTCATAAATCTTATCTTTAAAGATAAACGCAACTTAATATATTTGTTTATATACTTACATATATTACTATATTTAAATGTTATGGATATCTATAAAATTAAGATAATATTAACTCTATCTACATATTACTAATATTAAATTAGTATATACAAATATATATTAACATGAATTCATCAATATACTTAGTAATCTTTCTGTACAAAGAATATTTTTTAATCTATTTTCTGATTTACAATGACTATTATAGAAACTATAACTAATAAAATTCCGATTAAATGGTAAATTGTGAAACTCTCACCTAAAATAAAACTAGCAAATATAGCTGAAATTATCGGCGTTGGAGCAAATATTATAGTTGCTTTAGAAACATCTAAATAAGAGAGAGTCTTATACCAACATGCTAATCCAGAGCCATAAACTGTGCCCATTATTAGAAAAAAGAATAGATTGTCGGGATCAAGCCACATTTTATAATCTATGGGAAAAAAAATAAGATATGTAAAAATTAAAAAAAAACCTGAAAGTAAATTCCTAATAAAAACCATTTGTATGGGAGTAGCTTCTTTTTTGTTAAAAATAGGTTTTGTTAATGTATGCCCAATCATCCATAAGAATGATATTGCTAATATTATTGCAACACCTATTAAAATGGTAATATTAAATTTAACAAGAGAAAAAAATTGAGTAATTCCTATCGTTAAACCAAAGAATAATACTATTGAAAAAATTAATTGTAATTTTGTTATTTTTTCTTTAAGAATCAAATATCCTAAAAGCATTGAGAAGAATACCGTTGTTTTTTGTGTTATAGAGCCATTGATAGCACCAGCCATATCATATCCTATGAAAAAAAAAATTTGATTAACTCCAAAAATGAACCCTATGAAAATTAGTAGCCATAGATTATTTTTCCACCCCTGCAATATAGAATGGGCACTGATATCTTGGTCATGAGTATTTTTTTTGTTCTTTTTCAACTCTATTAACATTAAAGGAAAAAAAATAGCTGTTTCTACTAAACAAGTCATAGCAGCAGAAATGTGAGCATTTACCATTGAGGGTTTTGAAATCGCAATAATAGGTTGCAACCCTACAAAAATTATCCCAATAAATCCAAATATTAGTCCTTTTTTAGTTTGATTAGCCAAGTTAATATAAAAAGAAGTTTAAGTATTAAAAAATTTTAGACAACAAAATTTATCTCACATTTTTAATACCAAATTCCTCTCATATTAAATGAAATATCCATTCAACTACTACACTTCTCATAAAATTCGTGGATACACGAGAAAACACCACTCACATTTCAAAATCCTTCTCATACCAAAATTTACACAGTTTTCATCATGAAGAAGAGATTAGCTCAAGAGGGGCTAAGAAAGCTAACGGGGCTCTCTGCAGGAGTCATTTCCGAATGTGTAAGATATTTCCTCAACCATGGATTAATCAAAAATTGTGATGTTAAATAAACTTAACATGCCATGAAACCATATTATAAGCCCTTTTCGTTCATTTTTTGATCTTTTCGAAACATTTAAATATGCATGTTAAATTTAGTAATGCAATGACTGATCATTTTTAATATCGATTGGTAGGAAGCAGATACCACCAGATAAAAATGATTAAAAATATTTAACATATAAAAAAAATTGGTGAAAAAAAAAGAGTGAAGAAAAAAATATATATGAAGCTGGTATTTCTAGCTCTTATAAGAACAAAGAACTCTTAAAAACTACACTGTTACTCGGTATTATTGCTACAGCAGGAGCGTTTTTCACATGTTGGATAATGATTATGATATACACGGATGGTATGGAAAATAACGTAGAGGTTCCTATGGAAGTAATCTATTTAGTTTTCATAATCGTATATGGAATTTTTGGAGCATTGATAGTTCTCACTTATATCTATAATACGGCCTATATCAAGAATTTTACATACAAGATTTCAGAGGATCATATCATTATAAATCATGGAGTATTGACTAAGATTCGTGCTACTATTCCATACTCACGCATACAAAATATCAACATTGTAAATGGGGTTTTTGACAGGATGTTCAAAACTTTTACGGTGAAGATCGAGACAGCAGGTTCAAGTGCGGCTGCTGCAAGCGCGCAGAGAGGGCATATTAGACCTGAAGGTTATATTCCTGGATTAAAAGACCCACATATCATTGAAAAGAAGATTAAAGAGATGATGACGAAGTATTCAGCTGTTCCAAGTGGTCTCGAAGATAAAATCTTCAAACCTGAGGAGCTCGCATTCGATAACTTTATCAGTTATATCCTCTCCAAGATGCGGGAAGGCGAGAAATTAAAGACCTCTATTACGGAATTAAGGGAAAAAGCAAATCTCTCAGCTCCTCAATTGGCAGAAAAGGTGGGAGTTCCAGTTCAAACAATTAATTACTTAGCAGAGGGAAGATATAACCCAAGTTTAGCATTAGCTTATAAGATCGCAGAAGTATTACAGTGTAAAATAGAAGATTTGTTCAAATTAGTTTAAAATTCAATATTTTTTTTAATTATTATTATAATTAGTAAGGCTCCGGAAAGAATAATAGAAAGTTGAGAAAGCATGAAATTTAAAAAAAAAATCGCTTCAAGGATAAGGCAATTCAGGGAGGAAATGGATCTGCCCCAGTTAGAATTGGCTAAGCTTGTAGGGGTTTCTCGCCAGACGATCTATTATTTAGAGCGGGGTTCGTACAATCCCTCCCTAACGATATCCTTTAAAATATCGGAAATCTTGAAAAAACCGATCCATGAGATATTTTACCAAGAACCGATAATTAAAGATATCTTGGAGGGTAAATCTTTGTCAGAATTAAGGGTGGTTGCTGAAGTAGCAGGACTCAACCTCGAAAAACTTGCTTCTTTAAGCGAAATGGACGACGAGCAGCTCACAAAAGCATTTAAAGAAGAAACCATAACCAAAATTGCCATTGCTTTGGGAGCTGAGTTTGAAGACCTCTTTGAAAATTTATAATTTAATTAATAATAAAAAAAAATATTTCATGAGAATAACACGTTTATAATTCATGTAATAGCTTGCGATTTGAGGTGCTATTGGTCGATTTTGACTTTGATTCATCCCTTCACCTTCCCCCTCTCTTGTTCTTATCTGTTTTCTTCGAGCTAATTCTCGACTCTAGGGGATAATGTATTTATATTTCATAAAACTTTTTTTATTAGAAAAATTAAAAGAAAATTAATCAAGTAAATAGAAAAATAGCTTAAAATTTGGATGTGTATAAAAATTTCTGAAAATTATGCAATAATAACAAATAACCTCACTAAAAATTTCGGAAATATTGTGGCTGTTAATAATTTAAACTTAAAAATCCCTTATGGCTTAACTTTTGGATTACTTGGTCCCAACGGAGCCGGAAAAACTACAACGGTAAGAATGTTAAATTCAATTATTTCACCAACATCAGGTACTGCTAAAGTTGTCGGTTATGATATCATATCTCAAAGTCAACAAGTTAAAATTAATTCCGGGTTCCTTCCTGAAACGCCTGGCTTATATCAAAAATTAACCGCAAAAGAATTTTTAGAATTTATAGGGGAGCTATATTATTTACCAAAAGAGATTATTTCTAATCGCATAGAGGAATTAATTGATATCTTTGATTTAGAAGGACGTGAAAATGATCTTTTAGAAGGATATAGTAGAGGAATGAAACAAAAGGTGTGTTTATGCGCAGCCTTAATTCAAGATCCGAAAATTCTTTTTTTAGATGAACCAACTTCAAATCTAGATCCTGCAGCTGCTAGAATGGTTAAGGATCTAATATCTGATCTTGCTAAGAAAGCAGATAAAACTATCTTTATATGTACTCATCTTCTTGATGCCGCAGAAAACTTATGTGATTTAATAGGAATAATTGATAACGGGGTAATAAAAGTAGAGGGGAGCCCAAAGGAAATAATTGAATCAACGGAAACAAAAGATCTAGAGGAAGCATATCTTAAAATAATGGGTGCTACTCGTATTGAAGATTTATTAGCTTGGAGGGAAGAACTTCCAAAAACCCTTGAAGAGAATAAGAAAATAAGAAAAAAGAAAAGAAGTTGATAAGGGTAGAATGGCTCTCTGGAAATCAATAGCTAAAAATGAGATACGGTTAAGAACAAGTCTTTTTCGCAATAATAGAGTGTTATTTTTAATCATTTTGTATAGTTTGCTACTAATATGGGCATTTTTTTTATGTCCAGCTATTTTTGATCTTTTTATGCCGACTTTAGTGGATCTTGTAGGTTCAGAAATCTTAATGGCTGTTTCTCTTTTAATTGAATTTGGTATGATGGCTTTTTTTCTTATTATCTTAATTTATCCCCTAAATACGGTATATAGAAAAACTGAAATTGGCTTTAAAGAAATTTTATTAGCATCTCCTGCTACCTCTGGGGATATATTTTTAGGTGAATTTGTAGGAAAATTTCCTATTTATACTGCTATTATTTTAATTATAACCCCCCTCATAATAGGAATGCTAAATCCTATTATTAACTTTAATGCATTCCAATATAGTATCATATATGTATGCATATTTGGGATGGTACTTTTTGCTGCTTTACTTGGTTCTATTATCTCATCTTGGCTCGAACATAAAATAGCGAGAAATGAACGTGCTCGAGATTTAGGTAAGGTCCTAATGTTTCTTCTTTCAATTGCTATGGTTGCATTAATTTATACTTTACAGTTTTTATTTAATTATCTTATAAATAATCCACAATTAAGGAATTGGGTTAGTTTCTATCCCTCGATATGGTTTTCGAATATTATTTTATACTTTATAGAACCAAACTTGATAAACACCTATTTTTTAAATATATGGTATAGTAGTTTACTTGCTATAACTATTCCAGCATTTATTCTGCATATAGCTTATAAAAAAGCAGAGGGTTTTTTTACAGTAGAAGGTGGTATTGAAAAAATTACTTCAGTAATTGAAACAGAGAATGTATTTTATTTACTGATTAGAAGACTTACAGGTCATAAATGGGAAGGATTAATAATTACTCAATTAAAAGACTTTTTAAGAAAAAGAGAAACAATTATGAAAATCATTTATGTATGTGGGATAATAAGTGTTTTGGGAGTCATATTTTCCTTTACCATGGGTACAGAAGGTTTAATGAGTCAATCAATGATTATTATAATGATTATTGTCATGGGAGGAATTATGTATGGATTACTTTTTGGTAGTTATATTTTTGTTGGGACTAAAGATTTAATTTGGGTTTATAAAAGGAGTCCCAGAAATGTTCGAGCATTAGTTTATTCATATATGTTAGCAATGTTAATACTTAATATAATAATTACATTAGGGCTCACAATTTTTTTTACGATATATTTTGAATTTAATTTCTTCACTGTTATATTTTTCTTTGCTTTTTATTTAATCTATAATCAATTAGTTATATTTCAAGCTATTGGAATTCAATGTTTTAGCCCCTCATTTGAAGAAAAAGGTCGAGCTATGACTACTAATAATTTAATACTGATGGTTCTACAAATGGTTCCATTTCAATTTATTCTAATAGTACTCTTAATAGTTTTTACCCCACCTTCGTCTCCTGACCTTATGAAATTCTACTTTTTAAGTCCAATATTACTATTTTCAGCAGCTATCGCAATTCCAATATTACTTTTTGGTATTAACAAAATAAGCAGAATTGAATAATATTTATTAATAATAATCTTTTGAAACTATAAGGAAATCTATTTAGTATATTGCCCAAATTGGGGGATCTTTTTTAATTGTTCTCTATTAAATATTGGACCATCTTTGCAAACAGAAATGTCATTATCTACACCTATACAACATGAACCACATAAACCTACTCCACATTTCATTTTTCTCTCGAGAGAAGCCTGAATTTTAATGTTTTTTGATTCAGCTAGATCTAGTACTTTTTTCATCATAACTTCTGGACCACATGTAATAATTAAATCTATATTATTATTGGTTATAATATCTTCAATAGTGTCTGTTACATAACATTTTCTCCCAAAAGAGCCGTCATCCGTAGTACAGGTCGTATTTGGAATAAGTTCTATCAACCTATCTGCAAAAATTAAAGAGTCTTTATCTTGAGCTCCAATTGTTACATAAACATTTTTTCGATTATGTTTTAACGGCTCTATTAATGATGTTATAGCAGCAATCCCCATACCTCCTCCGACAATAAGAATATTAGAAGCATCTTCGTAATTCCATGAGTTTCCAAAAGGACCTCTTATACCCATACTATCCCCTACTTTAAGATCAAATAATTTAGCAGTACCTTCACCAATCTTCTGTACTGTAATTTCAATAAGACTCCCTTCTATTTTTGAAATTGACATTGGTAAAAAATCTATATCTGGAAGCCATAGGATCACAAACATGCCAGGTCTATAAGCCCTCGCAATTTTTTCGTCCCTAACTATAAAGCTTTTAATTTCTGATGAATGGTTTGTTATAGATTCAATTTTCACAATGTCAGTTTTGCACCGAGTAATATCTAATACCAGTTCTTCATTAGTTTTAGTTAGAGGTTTAGTTTCAAGAAATCCCTTCTCTACCGCCAAATCATAAATCTCTTTTCCTCTATCAGTCCTAATAATTATAGTTTTCCAACTATTATCACTTCCGATATTACCAATAGAAATATCTGCAAATGAAGCTGTATAATCAGAACATGAAAAGCATGCATTTCGAATAGATTTATCATAAATATAATTTAGTGGAATCTCCTTAATGCTTGAATTCGTATGTATTTTCATTTTAAATGTGCCCTTATCATTATTAATTTTAATAATTTCATCGCTTTTGATGTCATATTCATTAAAACATTGATCAATTAGTTGATTATAGTAAGTTCCAAAACAAAAGGTACCTATTGCTAAGGAGACTAGATCATATGCCTCAAAATCGAATATAGGATGATTCTGTATCTTACGTAAAGCTTGAATTTGACAGGGAGTACCAACTACAGCAATATTTGTATATTCTCTATTAATTGCATCCCCCACTAATGATAATGTTGGGCTCTGGCTTGGCTTATAACCTATTCCTTTGAAAATCTCTTTTTTACTTGCTGCAATCATAGGAAATGGTACAAATTTTTCATCTTTATCTGTAATTATTGTAGAATCTATTAAATCCGCCTCCATTGCAGTAAATAATAAGGAAGTAATGGGACCAGCTTCCGTAGGTAGGTGCTCTTTAGCTTTATCTGATAGTTTAATAGATAAAATATCTATATAATGGCCTAAAATTTGATCTTTTTCTTTTCCAAAAACCCATTTATCTAACAAAGAGAGGGATATTTGATCTGTCCCAGTTTTTGGGCATAAATTATAACATAATCCAAATCCATCCCTACATGTATTACTATCTTTGCATGAACCATCTTCAATTGGAATCTCTTTTAAGGTATCAAATTTTATATCTGCACAAAACGCTCCACATGCCCCACAATATACGCATTTACCCGTTTTAATGATTTCAGATTCTAATTCCTGCCAACCTTTTTTTATTTTTTCAATATACATAGTTTTAGTTTTCCTCTTTTAATTTCTTAATAAAATCTAGAGCCTCTTTTTTTCCAAGTTCAAATGCTTCCAGATTTTTTTCTAATGTAGAACTAGGTACAAATTTTTTCAAAGTTTCTATAGCTGATTCTTCAGAAATTATCCCAGAAAGGATTGTAAAAGCCCCAAAAAGGATTGAATTACCAAATACAATATTCCCAAATTTTTCAACAGCTATTTTCTGAACAGGAATACTTAAAGCTTTTTTAATTTGTCTCACGGCTCTAAACTTCTGTATAGTTGATGGATCCCAAAGTAGATATCCTGTATTTTCATCTTTCTTAATAAAATCAGGATTAACACTGGCAGCAGATTCCCCAGAAAGTATTATTAAAAAATCATATGGTCTTAAAGCTTGAGGATAATCAATAGTTTCAATATTTCTATCTAATTCAACTATAACTTCTGCCCAGCATCGACCTCCTCTAGCTGAAGCAGAATAGGCTTCTGTTTGAGTTGCCGCTAGATTTTCATATAATGATACAGCAGTTATTATCATCTTTGAAAGAGTAATTACTCCTTGCCCACCAAATCCCGCTATACGTATTTCATATCGCACCATTTATTATTTTCCCTCCATTGCGATTTTCTTAATTTTAGCATATTCTTCTGAGTATTCTGGTTTGTTAGGATCTATTTTAAACTCTCCAATAATATATTTATTTAATAATTCCTCTTCTGTCATGAATTTTGCTTGGTTAATACGTATACTGTTCCTTTTTATCCAATCAATCATTATGCCAGTGTTTTCCATTTTTTGTCCTTCTAAGCCTAAATTTTCAGCTCCTAAATTATCCAGATTTTTCCTTCCAAAATATGTAACGCATGGAGTAATTACTTCAATTACTGAAGTACCTTTATGCTTTAGTGCCTTTCTAAAATATTTCATTAAAGTACGAGGATGTGCTACTGTTGTTCGCGCAACATAAGTCGCTCCAGCAGTTAGAGCAAGCTTTATTCCATCAACCCTATTTTCAAACATTTTATATGGTGTGGTAGTGCTCATAGCTCCAAATAAAGTCGTTGGTGCTCCTTGCCCTCCAGTCATTGCATAAATACTATTATTAAAAATGAAAATTATGCAATCAAGGTTTCTTCGGCAAATATGCATAAAATGGTTCCCCCCAATTCCAAGACAATCACCATCTCCAGAAAATATTATAGGCTTCATTTTTGGATTTGCCATTTTCATACCAGTAGCAAGTCCAGGTGCTCGACCATGCAGTGCTAGGATTCTTTGAGTAGCATGATGTAGTGTTAATAATATTTGGCCATAACAACCGATCCCAATAACCATAGGATATAATTTTGGATCTAGTTTTTCATCTTCAAAAACACGATTAAAAAGATGACCAATGATTCCATAACCACATCCTGCACAGAAAAGAGAGAAATAACTATTGAAGTATTTACCTGGCATAGATATTGAAAGATATGGATGTTCTGGTTTTTCACTTGGATACATGGGTGGTAATCCTGACATTATTTTACCACCTCCCTTATTTTTTCTAAAATATCGTTTGGATGGTGAAAATCACAAACCTTTGGGATTCGTATGATTGGTGTTTCTAATTTAGTTACTCTTTCGACTTGTTCAGCAATGATCCCTGTATAATTTAGTTCAGGCACAATTACAGCTTTGGCGTCCTTAACTACTTTTTTTACTTTTTCATCTGGAAATGGCCATACTGTTATAAGTCTAAAAATTCCTACTTTAATTCCTTCTTTACGTGCTATATCAACAGCCCGGTAACTTGTTCTTACAGGTAATCCATAAGAAATAATGACTATCTCAGCATCTTCTAATTTATATTCTTCAGTAAGAGAAATTTTATCCATATTTAATTTAATTTTATCAATTAACATCTGAGTAAAGGGTAATGCCAATCTTCGAGAAGACATTCCATTAGGGTTATGAGGTTGATGAAGAAACATTATTGGAACATAATCAGTACCCATGATTGGCGCTTTAGGAGTTATATACTTGTTTGTAGTTGGATCTAAATATGTAAATTTGTTATCAAAATTATCAGGCAGTTCACGTGGAATAACTTTCTTCATAATTTCTTCTTTTGGTGGGATATTAATTGCTTCATGAAGGTGTCCCAAGTAAGCGTCAGAGATAATGAAGACAGGACAACGATAAGTTTCAGCAAAATTAAATGCTGTAATTGTTAAATCAAAAAGTTCTTGACAGTTCATTGGTGCTAATGCTATGACTCCAAATTCACCATTACCTGCAAAGCGCATTAACCCCAAATCATTATGGTGTGGTTCAGTTACAAAACCTGTACCTGGGCCGTTCCTTTGAACATCACAAAATACAAATGGGATCTCTAGACAAGCTGCCATACTTATTGTTTCCACCATCAAGGAAAAACCTGGTCCCGATGTCGCGGTCATTGATTTTGCTCCAACAAGAGAAGCACCCATAATAGCATTAATTGAGGCTAATTCATCCTCCATCTGCATACAAACTCCCCCAACCTCAGGCATTCTTTTAGCTAAATGTTCAATAACTTCTGTGCTTGGAGTAATTGGATAACCCCCAAAGAATTCAAGACCCGCAGCTAAAGCTCCCTCTGACATTGCTACATTACCCATCATTACATATTTACCTTCCTGTAAAAATCTCTTATTATTTTCTTTACTCATTATATTTACCTCCTTAAGTTTTAGCTTTCTCACTAGGTGTTTCTTTTTCGTCTAAAACATAGATACACCAGTCTGGACATATATACTCACAACGTCTACATCCAGTGCAGTATTTTTCCTTACCTTCCTTTACTTTTGGGACATATGCAATCCTGTAATTTAATTCATCACTCATTTCTAAAATACCAGTGGGACATATGGCGATACAAGCTCTACAACCACCACATCTACCCTTATTTATGAATAATGAAAACTTCTTTTCTTTATTCTCGATTAATTTCGGAATATTCTATCAACTTCCTATTTTTTCAATTATAATTAGAAAATATTCTAATAATTATAAATCTCAATCAATTTTGTATTAAGTTTTTCTTTGACATCGCAAATAATATAAAAAGACAAATAAGTTTATTTACTATATTTGAATTTATTGATAAAGGACTTAATAATATGCCTCTTAAATCAATGGAACCTTTAGGGTTAGCTCTAAAAGAATTCTATGAAGGAAATAAACAAGCTAAAGTAATTTTCCATAGAGATGATGGGTTTAGAGATAATCATTATGTTTTTCATTATTTTCGCACTGAAAAAGAATTTTCTTTAATAGAAAAGCAAGCAATTGCATTATGTCGTGGAAAGGTTTTAGATATTGGGGCAGGTGTAGGCCCTCATAGCCTCGAACTTCAAAAAAGGGGATTAAAAGTATATGCCATTGATATTTCTCTCAACGCCTGTGAAATTATGAAAAAAAGAGGTATTAAAAATGTTAGATGCTCGACAGTTTATGATTTAGATGAAAAAACTTTTGACACGATATTATTAATGGGAAGGGCTATTGGATTTGTTGAGGATTTATTAGGATTAAAAAAATTTTTGAACTTCTGTAAGAGTTTATTAACACCAGATGGATATATATTATTGGATTCATTAGATGTACGATCAACCACAGTTCCGGAACATTTAGCATATCAAGAGAGAAATCGAAAATTAGGGCGTTATATCGGAGTAATTGGGCTTCAAATGGAATATAAAGGTAAGTTAGGGGAAAAATTCAAACTCTTACATGTTGATCCTCAAACATTAAGAGAGTGTGCTAAAGAAAAGGGTTGGTCATGTGAAATTTTGGAAAACGAAGATGGTAATTATTTAGTTAAAATCTTCAAATAACTTCGTTATTTCTTTAATTCTTCAATAATTTGTTTTTCTAGACCTCCAGCTTTAAGAAGATCTAATAGAATTTGGTGAACTTTTGTACCCTTGAATTTTTTAGCAGTAGTTAAGTTTGTGACTTCCGCAATAGGAATATTAATTTCGATTTCATCTCCTGTCTTGAATTCCTTAGAAATATTATCAATTTCCAATACAGGTAGAGCGAGAGCAAATGAGGATCGATAAAAGATCCGAGCAATGGATTCTGCTATTATAGCAACAATACCCTTTTGTTGAAGAATTGATGGTGCTGTTTCTCGACTTGAGCCACAACCGAAATTTCTACCAGCTACAATGATATCACCATCTTGCACTTTATATGCAAAATCCTTGTTGATTGTTTCACAAGTATGTTTTGCCATTTCTTTTGGATCATTTATATATTGACTAGGTGAAATGGCATCTGTATCAACATTATCAGGAAAAACCCAAACTTTTCCTTTTAAAACATCGCAATATTTTTTATCTTTTCGTGAAATTTTCAATCACCTTTTAAAAATCTCTTGGATCTGTTATCTCTCCTTTTAATGCAGAAGCAGCTACGGTTGCTGGCGATCCCAAATAAACTTTTGAATTAATACTTCCCATTCGACCCTGAAAATTTCTATTTGAGCTAGATATACATGTTTCACCCGGAGCAAGAATTCCTCCTTGACCTCCAAAACAAGCACCACAACTAGGATTTGTAATAATTGCTCCTGCATTTATTAAAATTTCAAAAATGCCTGATTTTGATGCTTCTAACCAAATCCTTTTTGAAGCGGGTGTTACAATCAATCGAACATCTCTATGAATTTCTTCTCCCTTCAAAATCTTTGCAGCTACTTCCAAGTCTTCATACCTTCCATTTGTACAAGATCCTAGAAATGCTTGGTTAATTTTTATACCTTCTACATCAGAAACAGTTTTTATATTATCTATTGTATGTGGACAAGAAACTTGAGGTTCCAAATCGTTAACTTCCATTTCATAAATCTTTTCATATATCGCATCATAATCAGGTTTTACTAACTTGAAGGGTTACATAGTTTTTTCTTTAATCCAATGAACCACTTTCTGATCAGGAACTCCAAATGCAAATTTTGCTCCTAATTCTAAGGCAAAATTAGACATTGTCATTCTTGAGGCAATACTTAATTTTTCCATAGTTTTTCCAGTAAATTCTATTGACTTATAACTAGCAACTTCAGCAGTATAATCTCCAGCAATTTTGATGATAATATCTTTACTCATCACATTATGAGGAAGATTGCCAGAGATATTGAATTTTATAGTATGGGGTATCCTAAACCATAATTCTCCTTTCAAATATGCATAAAAAAGATCAGTATTCCCAACACCACAACTTGCTGCATTGAAAGCCCCATATGTTGTTGTATGGCTATCAGATCCTACTATTAGCATTCCAGGTTTGGAGAATCCCATTTCTGGTAAAACCTGATGACATATTCCCTTGTTCATCCCGATATTATGGATAAACTTATATTTTTCAGCAAATTTTCTACAATCCTGATGCATTTCTGCTGCTGAAATTGTCGGAGCTGGGACCCAGTGATCTAGGATAAAAAAGATTTTATTTGGATCCCACACATAATCTAAACCTAATTTCTCATATTCTCTATGAATTCTTCCTCCTAATTGCTCATGAACCATTATTAAATCAATTTCACATTCAATAAACTGTCCTGGAACCACATCTTTGTGATTTGAATGTTCTACTAATATTTTTTCTGCGATTGTATAACTCATTTTTATTCTTTAATTTTACCAACTTTTAATTTTTCTAGGACTATGTTTTGAATCTTTTCCTGTACAAGTTCAATAATATCATTAGAATTAAGTAGATAATACTCTTCTTCCTTTGCTCGAGCAATATAGAGATCCCTTACTTTATCTAAAAATTCAGTATCTTCAAATTTTTCTAAATCTTCATCAGTTTTTCGAGCTAAGGCTATCTTTGGTTCAATATCTAAAATAATTGTTAAGTCTGGGATACCAACAAATTTATTTAATTTTTTTATCCAATCAATAGTGATTGTATCCGATTGTACAGATTGATAAATTATAGATGATTCTATAT
>JAHQWI010000188.1 GCA_029856085.1 Promethearchaeia archaeon
CTAATAGTTTTAATACTTCCCAGTCAGCATAAATCGCTCTCCCGCCTAATTCATATATAATATCGTGGGTTTTTGGTTCCCATCCTCCGAATATGGGCGTTACAAAAATACGTGGCATTTTAGACACATCCATTCCAATTCCCTTTCTTATCCTTTCTCGCATTTCTTTTTCGAGAGACATAATGTTATCTCTATATCTAGTTGCGTTTGAATTATAATCATTAAAGGTAATATTCAGTAAAGACATAATTTCGCTAAATGTTGCTGGATTGCACGGATAAAAATCAGAAGCGCTAATATCGTAAATTATTGTTTTATATGATTTTTTTACTTGATTACTAATTTTAAAATGCTCTCTCAATTGATTATCTGTTATTGTATTGTTAATTAAATTCTCAAATTCTCTTATGGCGTTTGATATATTATCAGTTAAAATTTCTAAAGCATTTCCAATATTTCTTGGGGGAATGTCGATCCAAATTTGCTTGGGATCTTGATTAATACATTTTAGGGATTCCATATATTTATTGAAAGCGCTACACCGAATCGTAAGGTTAAGACACGCGTCTAAATTACGACCTTTGGTAAAATGCATACCCGTTAAACCTTTTAGACCATAACAGAAGTCGCTTGAGGTGCCATTCTCAATTGCAATATCATACATTTCGTTGTATTTTTTGTTAATCGTGTCAATTACATCTTCAATAATATCATCAATAATTTTACTGATTTCAGATATTCCAAGGTTCTTAGCAAAACTTAAGAAATTAGAAACATTGTTCCAGCCAAAAAGACTAGACGCGGAACCTAAGTATGCGAGGTAATTACTTATTTTAAAAGTGTGCATCCTTATAGGAAATACAGACACAGTTCCTGCCGCGAAAGCTAGATCTGAAAATGGTAAGGATACTCCAACTAATTTTTTTTTCTCTCGGAACTTTTTCCTTTTTAAAAACTCTCTTCCTGTTAAAAAATTATAAGCAATTCTTAGTACGGAAGAAAATCTAATCAATTCATCAGCAACTAAACTCATCTTTTACATCATCTCCAAAAATGCTTCTATCCTTGTTGATAATTGGCCTCTGTTAGCTCTTGAATAATCTCTTTCTAAATTTAATACATAAATGCCTTTTTCTTTTAACTGATTTTTTAAATGGGAGGACATAATTGACATGTGATCGCAAAACTTAATTATATGGTTTATAACTCCTATTTTTTTTCCCGTTTTCTTTTCATAATTTATAGAAAAGTTCTCTATATGTGATACTTTCCGTTCAAGAAAATTTGGAACTGAATGATCTCCGTAAATATTTTTCTCAAATCGATGGGTTAATAAATCAATTGAATCTTTTGAAGCGTTGAGGACCTTTTCATCAATTATTTGGTAATAATAATTAAACCCAACCCATGTATCAAAAAATACAACATTTCCACCACCCTCTTCAATTAAATCATTTAAATAATCATTAATGAAAATAGAGCAACCTGTTAGTAAAATATCTTTTGATTCCCCTGATATTTGGGTTTGTGATTGCTCTAAGATTATATTGTCTAGTTCAGGGAGGATAGCAGGACCATATAACATCGCTTTATGAAAAATTTTTAACTTTTGAGAACCATTTAAGGTTAAATTGCTTATTTCTAATAATTTTTTTTTAAAAATATTATATTTCTTAATACTATCCATTAAATCCTGATTATCTATTTTAGTTCCTGTGATCTCTTCAAGCTGTTTTTTCAGATTTAATAATTCTAGTTTGAAGTATTTCAAGCTGTTCCCGGTTTTTGTGTAGGATACATAAAAATTCAAACGTTGTAAATTAAAATATTTAGCTATAACTTCAGACGCACATATATCTGATACACAGTGATTTGAGACAATAAAATAATCTATTAACTCTAAAAACCTATAAGGATCCGGTTTTACGGAAAATACACCTATACAAGATTGAGCAAATGCACAAGTTGAGGGAGAAAGAAAATCATGACTAGCATCCATTAACTCATCATTTCCCGCAAAGATCAATCTTAGGGGAACAAATCCAGCAGCGTCTATTAATTCTTCTGGAATGTTATCATGAGACATGAATGCCACAACTTTTTTACCCTCTCCCTTCTTTTCTTTAAGGAATGTATAATATTCCGATAGAAGCTCAAAGTTGTCCATTTTCTTAAATAAAATAATTTTAAATTAATAATCAAAAAATAGTTAATTGCTCATAAAATTTATTGATATAGAAATTAAGTAAAAAACAGATTAATTACCATTATGTTCTTGAGCAATTAAAGCTGCTCCGATTGCTCCTGTTAGTTGAGGATGTTTGGGAATTACTATTTCGTACCCTAATTCTTCTTCTAAAAACTTTTTAACTGCTATATTTTTAGCTACACCTCCACAAAAAACAAGTAAATGTGCTACTCCTATACGTTTAGCCATACCCGCAACTCTCCTAGCAATAGATTTATGGATACCAGCGGCTATATCATGTTTTGAGGTACCTCTTGCAAATAAAGAAATCACCTCACTTTCAGCAAAAACAGTGCATGTAGAACTAATTGCTGATGGTTTATTTGAATTTAATGCGAGTTCTCCAATTTCTTCAATTGGAACTTCAAGTGCATGAGCCATAACTTCTAAGAATCTGCCAGTTCCAGCTGCACACTTATCATTCATTTGAAAATCCATAACATTTCCCGTCTTTTTGGAAATTAAGATTGCTTTAGAATCTTGACCTCCTATATCAATAACAGAATGAGCTTCTGGAAAGAAATATTGCGCTCCACGAGCATGTGCTGTAATTTCTGTAATACGATCATCGGCTATGTCCAGAGTATTACGTCCATACCCAGTTGACATAATGAAAACATCTCCTTTATTTAGGTTATTCTTTTCTAAAATATCGTTAAAAAGATTGTTACCGACTTTTTTAAAATCGAATGTAGATCTTTCAACTCGATAATCGACCAATTTTCCTTCATTTGAGAGAAGTACAACCTTGCTAGCAAGTGATCCGATATCGATTCCTATAAATTCTGTCATATTTTTTTTTCCGTTTTATATTAAAAAAGTAAAAAGAACCTTAAAAATTAAAATTTATGATATTACTCCATATATTAATTTAGCTTAATAAGAAAATAGAGATAATTAGGGTTAGTGCAAATGCAAAAACCATCTGTATTATATATTTTAGTATAGATTCTTTAGAAACGACTCCTAAAAAGACACCGAGTGAAATAATACAGACTAAAATTATACTAAATGAAATAATAAAAGTAGAAAAATAAGCTACTGGAACAAAAAAGAAAGGAATTAATGGTACAAGCCCACCTAAAAATGGTGATAAGCCATTTACAATCGATACAACAATACTTGCAAAGGTTTCAGCTTTTTCTTGAATATTTTTACTTCTTTTTTTCTTCTGTTTTAGAGTGCTAGTTTTTTTAATCTCTATATTATTACTTAGTTTCGTTAGCATTGCTTTTTCAATTTCTTTTATGTTTACATCGTCATCTAGTTCAATATCTTTTTCTTCAGTAATTATCATTGCTCTATTTAATTCTTCTTTTATTTTTTTTTGTTCTGCTTTTTCTGAAAGATAGGATCCTGTTATACCTGAAATAAACATAGATATGGAAGACCCTACTCCCGTTAGAATAACAAGATGAGTATCGACTGAGCTCTGCCCTTCCTTAAGAATCACTGTCAAGAAACCTAAAAGGATGCCCAAAACTGTCAACATACCATCATAAAAATTATTCACAAAATAACGACGAGCAATTGCCCACAGATTTGTTATTTTTGAGTATGTCTTAGCTTTTTCGAACATTCTTATTAATATCTTTTGTTTTATTAAAGAATAATAATTCTAATTTGTTAATACACCCTACAATTTTAGATACCAAGCAATATTGATACAAGGAGAGTTACAATCCCAGCTGTAACTAAGTGCATAGCATATCTTACACGTCCTCCTCCTGAAATCTTTCCTAAGTAGTTCCCTAAATACACAAGCAAGGCACCAAGTATAATATAAGAAAAGATAAAATGCATAAGTGTTAAAGTTCCACCAAAGAAAAATGGAATTAAAGGCAGGGAGGACCCTAACACTGGAGCACCTCCGTCAACCAAGGAAGCAACTATAGTTGCGAAATTCTCAGCTTTTTCTAGCAAGGTCTTGTCATTGTTTTTATTCTCTTTATTATTTTTTTTTCTTTCATGTTTCGATAAATCTCTATTTTCATCTTTTTCTTCTTCAATTATCGCCATATCTTTTTTCATATCATCAACTTTCTTCTTTCGTTCAGCCTCTTCAGAAAGAAAAGCACCCCATAAACCACTTATACCAATAGCCAATGCTGTGGCGAAACCAGTAACAATAACGGTTTGAGGGGTAAATTGATTTGCATCTGAGCTCAGAAAAATAATGAAAATACCACTCACAATTCCAGCGGTAGTTAAAGCACCATCAAAGCAGTTATTAAAAAATTTACGTCGGGCAATTATGCCCAAATCGGATATTTTTGAATATTCTTTCCAACTTTTTAGAGTTTTACGAAATTTTCCCAATTCTATACGCCAAAAATCGTTGTTAAATTAAAAATTTAGTCTCTTACTTCCCAAATTATTCAAATTGTATTGAAATACTTATTTAATATTATATTTTATCTTTATTATATTTTTTATTAGAAGGGATTTATATATACAGGACTAATTTCTGTGTATAATAAAAAAATAAGGATTATAGTTAAAAATTACATGTTAAAATTGAAGTTAATTTAGTTCCCTTTAAACTTACCATCACGTTTTCCAAAAAAGGAAGCAATTCCTTCTTTTAAATCGTCTGTTTGAAGGGTTAACATTAACTGATCCATATCCATATGCATTATTGCTTGGTCTAAAGCTCCACTAATATGGTTAATCGTTTTTTTAATCATTTGGGCAGAAATGGGTGGCATTGCAGCATAATCCTTAGCGATTTCAATTGCTCGCTCTAATAATTTTTCTTTTGGTACTACTTCACTTAAGAAACCCCATTTTAAAAGTGTTTGGGCATCATTATTTTTCCCTAATATTGTCATTTCTTTTGCAAATGTAGGCCCAATTAGATGCACAATTATTGGGAGGATTGTCCAACTTAAACTCATCCCCAAACGATCTTCTGGAAATCCTGCCATACATTTTTCATTTCCAATGCGAAAATCAAGAGCAGAAGCAATACAACACCCACCGCCAAATGCACCTCCATTAATTGCAGCAATTGTTATTTGGTCCATCATGTATAGTTTGCGAGTCATTCTTGGGCCGTTCTGAATTGCTCTTTGTCTTCCAAGCACTGTTGTTGGACCTCCTTGTTCTGTCAGATCCCTTCCAACACAAAAATGTATCCCTGCTCCTGTAAAAATAACAACCCGAGTCTCTGTATCTTTCTGAAAGTCCTCTATTAACTGTTCAATTTCAGTCATTAAATTAGTAGTGAGTGTATTTAGTTGTTCTGGACGATTTAAAGTAACAATTGCGATATTATCATCGCGTCTTTCAATAATTAAATCTTTATATTCCATATTAACTCACTTTAAAATAAAACTTTTAATTTTAATATGATATGTAATCTAAAAATCAATAATCATTGAAAAACTAATTAGAAATTTCTGATAAAAACAACTAAAAACTCTTTCTAATTTATATTCTACAAAGTCTAAATTTTTAATAGTCTAATTATTAATATTTATATCAGAAAAAAAAATATTTTAATGGAATTCTTATGAATAAGATTAAAGATGAAATTATTTCAATGTTAATTGAACATTCAAGGATCATTTATTCTGTTATTTCGGATATGGGTGTTTACTATTCAACCTGGGCTAAAGATTACGAGGCTAATAAGGATACTTTAGAAAAGAAAAAGAGTAAGATGCAACTTCGCGAAGAAGATGCAGATGCTATTAAAATTCAATTAATCCAAAATTATTCTGAAGCTGGACCGCAAGGATTAGGTGACTATTTAGCATTAATCTTGAGAATGGATAATGTTATTAATTACCCGCTTGAGTTTGTTGATATGTTACCAAAAATAAAAATAGATGGCGGAAAGGATGATGAAATAAAGAAAAGATATGAAAAATTGATTAATAAAACTATTAATATGGCAAGTGTCTTAAAATCAACAATAAAAAGCCTAAGAGATAAACCTGAAGTTGTATTTAAAAATACTACGGCAATCCATGAAATTGAAAATGAGATTGATACGATATATCGTCAGTTTCTTGAATATCTGTATTCTAATGAGGATTTAGATGTGAGGAAGATCCTTCGAATAAGAGACAGCATTGTATTGCTTGAGCAGCTTTGCGATCGAATCCACGACATAGCCGATTTAATAAGGATTCTACTCTATCAATACAACTTTTTTTTTATTCCATTCATGGTTATTACAAGTATTTGAGATCTCTATTTTATGTTCTTTTCATAGCAAAATTTATACGCCTAATTTAATTTATTAGATTTAAATTAAAACTAATAAGTTTTTTAAATAAAAACGAAGATGTAAGATATATGAATGGTAAACATAAATTTTATTTATTACTTGGAATATTTCAAGTGGTATTGATTTTCTTAGTAATTTTCACATCAAATGGAATCGTATCTTTTGCTAGTGCTCAGGGTACTACATTTGACTATTATGATTCCGGAACCACAGCTGCTTTAGCAATAGCCGTAGCATTATCTGTAAGTTTTTCAGTACTCGGAAGTGCTTGGGCTATGAAAACAGTGGGTACAGCAGCTATAAGTGCACTTTCAGAAAGAGAAGAAGCTTTCTTTAAGGCGTTTCTTGTAGTTGCCTTATGCGAAGCACTAGCAGTTTATGGATTAATTGTAGGAATTTTACTATGGACAAAAATCCCTACACCAGTATGAGTTAATTTTTATTTCTATACCACAGATAATTTTGATTTTGGTGATTTTTAACGAGTGTTATTGTCGATAGCTATGCTTTTACTCTAATCAAAATTGGATTTTTGAAACAATTAATAATGGATGAAATAACTCTAAAAAAGTTAGAAGATATCACCAATATAGAAGAATTAATTGAGTACATTGGAAGGTTTTACCCGGGATTGACCGTTGATTCTTATACTATTGAAGAAATTGAGAGAGCATTATTTCATACTTATATTAAATTAATTGGAAGAATAATAATAAATTCTCCAAGAACTATGCGTTTATTTCTTAGGAATTACCTTATGAAATATGAAATAATGAATATTAAACATATTATTTTAGGCACAATTCTTGGAATGAGTAAAAAAGATAAATCAAAATTAGTTAATAAACTCGTCGAAAAATACCTAAACAATACCGATTTCATAAACGGGCTTCTAGAAATTACATCTTTAGATCAAATTCAATTTTATATGAAAAATACTAAATATAATAAAGCCATTAGAGAAGGAATTCTTTACTTTCGAAATACTAAAGAAATTTTTGTGTTAGAAGCCTTCCTAGATAGACTCTATTATGAAACTATGGAAAATGAAATAAAATTTCTAAACCTTAAAGAAAAAGTAATGATCTCTTTCTATGTGAATTATATATCTGAGGTATATAATTTGAATATAATATATAGAGGTATTAAGATTAATATTGACAGGAATTTACTTTCACAGTTTCTTGTTAATAATTATATGTTCTTAAATCAAGAATCTCTAAATGATCTATTAAATCTAACTAGTATTAATGATTTCATCACTCTTTTATCTGAATTTTTAATCAGAAAAAAGGAAATAAGACCCAATTTACTACGTTCTCCACTTAAAGGAGAACATTTGATTTGGGAAATTGAAAAGCTATATTTGGATTACTTTTTTAGAACATTTCATATAAAATTAGATGATATAGAATATCAATCAATTTTCAGGATTATGGAATTATTAATTAGAAAAAATAATGAAATTAAAATTCATGTATTACCTAGGGTTGTAGAGATTTTACATGAAAAATATCAGGTGCTAAAATAATGGATCTCTTTGAAAATGTAAAAGATATTGAAAAGGTTTATGAAGATCTTGTAAATAATGCTAAGAATTTAAACTTAAAAGATATTGAGAAATTCAGAGACAATGAACAAAGAACATTTGAGAAATTTATTATCAAAAAGAATGATCTTGTAAATGAGGTATTAGGAACACTTGCTAAAGAAGTTAAGATAAAAATTAATAATTTTGAAAATAAATTAGATGGAGCAATTAAAAAGATTGAGTTACAATTTCAAAAAAGTATTGAAAATCTACAGAAATTAATTATAGAAGAAGTAGGGTTAAATTTTTAATGTTCGATAAAGAAGTTCATGTTGTTGGGGATGAAGATATTGTTTTAATGTTAGGACTTTTAGGAATAGAGGGTACAATAATTGAAAACCGAGATGAATTCCTAAAAGTGTTTAATGATTTGGTAAATCAACCAAAAATAGGAATGATTCTTATAACACTAAGATTGTCTGATGAAATAATTGATTTTCTGTTAGATTTTAAACTAAATAACAAAGAACCATTTATATTTATTCTTCCTGATGTTTTTCAGCCAAATGTAGAAAGAATGGACGTCTTTTTAAATAAAATCTCCAATGCAATTAGCGATATAGAGCTATTAAAATGAGTTGAGTAAAAATTTCTGAAGAAAAAGAGTTTAAAAAACAGCTAGGTAATTTAGGACGTTATTTAATTGAGAAAGCCGAAAATGAAATAAAGGAATTAAATCAAAAAACCCTTTTTCAGAAAGCTGAAATAAAAAAAAGGTTTTTAGAAAGGAGTGATGATCGATCGGTCAAATTGAAGCAACATTTTAAAGATAATTATAATCAATTTTTAAATCAGTCATTGTCTTCAACTCTATTGAATGGTAAAGAAAAATTTTTGAAAATAAAAAATAATTTAATTAAAAAATTAAAGGCATCGTTATTTAAGCTCATAAGAGAAAAAATTGATAAAAATTATGCTTCATATATAAACTATCTTTTAGATTCTATAAAAAATGTAAAGAAAACTATACATAAGCCCCAGGAGATAGAATTGATTTTTAACAATAAAGATTATAACTATTTTATTAAGAATTTTGATAAGATTGTAGATTTGTTTAAGAATCCAATAGAAATCAATGAAGATAAAAGAGATTTCATAGGTGGATTTAAAGTTTCTCTAGTTGGTGGGGTAATATCTTACGATTATACTATTGACAATCTAATTAATAAGAGTTCCTCTTTTATACAGATAGAAATTTCTAAAATAATAAATGACTCTGAAATTAAGGAGATTGAAATAGAATTTGAAGAATTTATAAAAAATCAGAAAAAATTAATTACAGAATGCCTGACTCAATATGATCAAATCCAAATCTAACAGCAAATCTCAATATGGATATATTTCCGCAATAGTTGGCTCTTTAATCAAAGTAAAAGGATTAGAGGATGAAATACGACTACATGATTTGATTAAAGTTAGAAATATGCTAGGAGAAGTTCTAAAAATTTATTCAGATCATATTGTAGCCCAGTGCTTTGAAAATACTACTAATTTACGAATTAATGAAAAAGTTATTAATTTAAATGAACCCTTATCAATGGAATTAGCACCAGGGTTGTTAGGTGCTATTTTTGATGGGATACAAAGGCCACTTCAAAAGGCTTTTGAAAAACTCAAAAGTGGACAATTATCAAGAGGATTAGAAATACCATCGCTGTCAAGAACAAAAAAATGGCATTTTATGCCATTAGAAAGAATTGAAGGTAATGTAACAGGAGGAGATGTAATTGGGACTGTCCAAGAAACTCCGATTATACAACATAAAATAATGATTCCACCAAATATTAGTGGTAAGTTAACCTATCTTGCTAGTGAAGGAGATTACACGATAGAACAAGAAATATACAGATTAGAGATAGGGAAAGAAGTAAAATCTTTTTCGATGATGCAAAAATGGCCTATAACAACATCTAGACCATTTAAAGAAAGAATGTTACCTGATGAGCCATTAATTACAGGGATACGTGTTATAGATTTATTGTTTCCAATAACCAAAGGGGGCACTTTTGGTGTTCCAGGAGGATTTGGAACTGGTAAGACTGTTATTCAACAATCATTAGCTAAATGGTGTGATGCTGATGTGATTATTTTCGTTGGTTGCGGGGAGCGGGGAAACGAGATAGCTGATATTTTAAAACAGTTTTCTGAAATAATTGATCCTAAAAGTGGTCAACCCTTATTAAATAGAATCGTTCTTATTGCTAATACTTCAAATATGCCCGTATCAGCACGAGAGGCAAGCATTTTTTCGGGGGTCACTATAGCTGAATATTATAGAGATATGGGATATAATGTTGCAGTTCTCGCTGATAGTACTTCAAGATGGGCGGAATCCTTAAGAGAAATATCCGGATTATTGGAGGAAATGCCTGCTGAAGAAGGATACCCTGCTTATTTGCCTTCAAAACTTTCTAGTTTTTATGAACGAGCTGGTGTTGTAAAACTTCTTGGGAATGAAGAGATAGAACAAGAAAGAGTAGGATCTCTAACTATTATTGGTTCAATTAGTCCACCTGCAGGTGATTTTAGTGAACCTGTAACAGCAACCACCAAAAGTTTTGTACAAGGGATATGGGCCTTGGATGCGGGATTAGCATATTCAAAGCATTACCCCGCTATAAACTGGTTAAATTCATATTCAAACTACCCTGATTATATCTCTGAATGGTGGTACGAGAGGGATATAGACTGGTCCGAAATTGATATTGACTGGTTTGATTGTCGTAATCAAGTCAATGAAATTTTATCTCAAGATAATGAATTAAAATATATTACCCAACTAATCGGTGAAGAAAATTTACCAGATGACCAACAATTAACGTTATTTATTGCCAAACTAATTAAAAATGGATTTTTAATTCAAAATGCCTATGACGATATTGATAATTTTACAGATACCCAAAAACTCTTAGGTATGATTAAAGTTATTCTTTTATTGTTTAAAGAAAGTAAAGAATTATTGAAACAAGGATTTTTAATCGAAGATATAAAATCACTTTTAGTTATTAATAATATTTTAAGAATAAATAGAACGATTTCTAATGATGATTTTCATAAAATTGAAGGTATTAAAAGAAAATTACTCAGTGAAATAGAGTCTTTAAAACTAACCCAAGGAGTGTTCAAAAAAAGATGAGCGTTATTTATCGAAAAATTCAACAAATAATTGGACCACTTATATTTCTTAAAAACGAGCATAATGCCCAATTTGGCGAGATTGTTATAATTAGAACAGATGATGATAAAATTCGCATGGGGCAAATTGTAAAAATGAGTGAAGAACTTATTGTGGTAGAAGTATTTGAAGATACTACTGGATTATCTAGCGAAAATGCTGAAATTATTTTCACAGAAGACACATTTAAAGTAAAAATATCAAAAGATATGTTAGGTCAAACATTTAATTCTTTAGGAAAACCAATTGATATTAAAACAAAAGCAGTATTAGATTCAGATCTTATATCAGATGTTCAAAGAGATATAATTGGAGTTCCTATTAATCCATTTGCAAGGGAATATCCTGTAGACATAATACAAACGGGAATATCCGTAATTGATGGATTATTTACTTTAATCAGGGGTCAGAAACTCCCTATATTTAGTGGACAAGGATTACCTCACAATAAATTAGCTGCCCAAATTGCTACACAAGCAAAAGTTTTATCAGAGGAACCATTCGTAATAATCTTTTGCGGAATAGGGATAATTCAGGACGAGGCAATTTATTTTTTAAATCGTTTTCAAGAGAGTGGATCCATTCAAAATATAATTTCTTTTATAAATTTTGCAGATGACCCTATAATTGAAAGGTTACTTATCCCAAGAGTTGCTTTAACAACAGCAGAATATTTTGCGTTTGAAAAAGATATGCACGTTCTTGTTATATTAATAGATATGACTAACTATGCTGAAGCTTTAAGAGAACTCAGTTCTGCAAAAGAAGAAATTCCTAGTAGAAAGGGATATCCAGGATATATTTATTCCGATTTTGCTTCAATTTATGAGAGGACAGGAAAAATTAAAGGAAAAAAAGGCACGATAACTCAAATCCCGATTCTTACTATGCCCTCAGATGATATATCACACCCAATTAGCGACACCACCGGTTATATAACTGAGGGACAATTAGTACTTAGTCGTAGTCTACATAAAAAAGGTATTTATCCTCCATTTGAAGTATTAGCCTCCATTTCACGATTAATGAAAGATGCTATAGGTAAAGAAAAAACAAGAGAAGATCATGCTGATGTTAGCTCACAATTATTATCCGCATATTCAAATTATCTCGAAGTTAAAGATCTTATTTCAATCGTTGGAGAAGATGGCTTAAATTATGAACAGAAGAATTTTTTAAAATTTGGAGTAGACTTTGAACAGAAATTTTTAAATCAAAAAGTAAATGAAAATCGTGATTTTGAAACTACGCTTAATTTAGCTTGGGAAGTGCTTTCAAATTTGACTATAGATCAATTATTTAGAATTCATCAAAAATTTTTAGATAAATATTATAAAACCAAGGTGTAAGCTATCAGTTTTCGTGCTATTAAACCCACAAAATCAAATTTGATAGGATTACAAAAGAGATTAGTTTTTGCTGTTAGAGGAGAAACTTTTTTAGAATATAGACGAGAACAATTAGTCTTTCAAATTAAACTGTTATGGAAAGAATATTTAGAAATAAGAAGCAATTTTATTACTTTATTTAAACAATCACTTATAAAACTAAATCAAACTTATGAAGAAATGGGTAAAAACGGGGTTATTTTAATTAGTAAGTTAAGCAGAATTCAATATAAACCTATGGTAGACATTCAATATCAAAAGAAAGCGGGAATTGTCGTTCCTCGCATTCAGTATGAATTATTTCAAGAGGAAAAACTGCCTGCTTATACATTTGAGGGTACAAGTCATTTTCTTGATGATTTAATTATCTTATTGAAAGGATTTTTTAAAGCAATGATTGAATTTTCTGAAATTGAAGAGTTAATATTGAAACATGCTATTAGCTTTAAAAAGGTAAATCGTAGAATAAATGGGCTAAAAAATATGATTATTCCAAGATTAAGGACGAATATAAAACAAATTAGAGAAATTTTGGAAGAAATTGAGAGAGAAAACTATGTAAGACTGAAAAAAACTAAAGATTTAATTATAGGTAAAGAAAAAACCATATGAGTATGACAAAAAATGGTTAAAAAAAATGAATTTAGTTTAATAAAAGCAGAAATAAACCACAATTATAAAGATCAATTCCTAATTGAACTCTCAAATCTAAATGTAGTCCATATTAAACCAAGAGAAGAAAGCAAAATTAAGGAAGAATTAGAAGAGAAAGATCCTCTAAAGGAAAAAATTAAAGAATTAAGGAAAAATTTAAACAATTTATATAGAAGGCTCGAGATAGATGAGCTTGATGTTCTAGAGTTAAAAGTTGCTAAGGATGATAGAATAGAGTTTATTGCTAGAGATTTACCAGAATTAATTAATCATATCGTAGAAGAAATCGATTTTTATACAAATCGAGTAGTTGAGTTAAATAGTTATGTTGCTAAAGGTATAATAGAATTAGAAAATCTAAAGTTAATTAAAAATTGCTATAGTTGTATAGAAAAATTAAATCTGAATACAGAAAAAATAGATAGTTTGAAGCAATTTAAATTTCGAATCTTCACAACTTTCAGCAAAAACTTAATTAATTTAAAAAATCTATTTGAACCCTCAGAATTTCCTAATTTTTATGAAACCTTTGAGATTTCTGATGATCGAATTGGCTTCTATATTATTTATCCAAAAGATAAGGAAAATGAGTTTAACGCGAGGATTCGATTAATACATTCTGAGGAAGTTCTAGTACTTAAAAGGTATTTGACAAAAGAAGGCATAAATTTTCTAAGAATAATTAAAGAAATAAATTTTATTGAAAATCTGGTTTCACGATATAAAAAAGAGCAAACTCGAATAGCAAAAGATAATATGTTAAGGTTCGCAGGGATTAATGAGGTTGTGCAAAATATTGAGGAATATAATTGGGCGGAGCATCAATTTGAAAGAACAGTATCAAATCGTTTGAGTTTTAAGTTCTTTCTTCCTTCACGGAAAAAAAAGGAGGTTGTTCAAAGTTTATTTTCAATTTTTAAAGACAATATTATAATTGAATCAATCGATATCTCAAAAAAAAAAACCATTAAAGAGTCTTTTACTTCAAAAAAAGGAAAAATAAACAAGGACAAAAAAGAACCAACACTAAAAGAAGAGTATCTCGATCAAAATGAAACTAGAGAGATGCATAAAGAAGAAGATTTAAGAGAATCTTCTCCAACAATAATGAAAAACTTCTTTTTGATACGTCCATTCGAAACAATCACCAGATTATATGGCACACCAACTTATTCTGAAATTGATCCTACTCCGGTTATAGCTTTTACTTTTCCAATACTATTTGGTTTAATGTTTGGTGACATAGGTCATGGGTTAATTTTAATAATCGCGGGATTAATAGGAGGATTAGTGTTTAGGAAACGGGGGGGAGACACTGCCAATTTTTCATGGATTATCTTTTTTTGTGGATGGGCTGCATTTTTTACAGGATTTTTATACGGAGAATTTTTGGGACATCATGAAATAGAAATATTTGGAACTGTATTATGGAATTTTGAAGAAAATCCAATCATAATTCCGATTATAGGATCTTTAAATAATCCATTGAATAATATAATGAATGTATTTACTTTTGCTATATATATTGGTGTGTTTCATATTAATTTGGGGTGGTTTATTCAATTTCTGAATTATTGGAAACAAAAAAGAAAATATTTGGGATTTAGTGATTCTTTGATGAAAATTCTATTGTTGACTGGTGGAACTATTTTAATTTTTGGATTTGGATTCGATATTTATGGATGGTTATCCCCCCCTTATCCAATTTTGTTAACCATAATTCCAGGAGTTTTATTATTACTACTTAAACCTTTCGGAAAAATCTTTAAAATTTCCTATTTACAAGAGGAATCTTTCGGGGGTTTATTAGGTGAAGGCTCAATTGAGGCTTTTGATACTGTATTGTCAGTTATGAGTAATGTGGCTTCCTATATTAGGTTATTAGCTTTAGCATTAGCACACATAGCATTATTATATTCAATCAATGCTATGAGTACCTTGATCGAAGGAGATAATTTTGGAATTAAAATAGTAAATTTAATTGGTCAGATCTTTGGGAATATAATAGTAATCTTAATTGAAGGTGTACTCGTTTTCATCAACGCATTGAGGTTACATTTCTACGAGTTTTTCTTCAAATTTTATCAGGGTTCAGGAACTGATTATTTTCCATTTTATCTCGATAATAATTACTCTATGCTAAAATTTAGGGCGGAGGCTGAGAAAGACATCATTTCAGAGGAAATTGAGAGAGAGATTGATACAGAATTAGTAAAAGAAGAAATAGAGAAAGCTATAAGTTATATATCAAAGAAATTTGAATAATTTAATTATTCATTAATTGAATAATTAACCGACTTATGATAAATTGTGCCAGAAACCAAAGAAAAAGTATTAAATCGTAATGTAATTATCGTACGGTTATTAATATTA
>JAHQWI010000189.1 GCA_029856085.1 Promethearchaeia archaeon
GGATGTATGCATGCTGTAGGAGCGACGGGCCTTATGCAAATAGCAGAGATAGGTTACCATATATGGAATCGATGGGATGAAATTCATGAACCTGAGGAGAAATGGAAAGCTTTTAGAAGAGAAAAACCAAAAGATTGGGAGAGTCTACAAGTTAAAGGAGCAAAAAGAGGATTAGCTATAAGTCATGCCGGAGTAGGGTCTCATGTAACTTGTTCTATTTTAATGGATCCAAATTCTTTAATAAAGGAGGATTGATAATGGTGAAAAAAGATAACGAAAAAGGTTTTGTTGATATAGTCAATGGTAGATATAAACCGAGAGGAGTATTTCACATTCCGGAAGCAAATCAACCAATTATTAATAAAGATACTGGAAAATTAGCAGGTGTAACAAACCCACGTGATATGACCTATATACACTCTTATGGTGGTGAAGCTATATTTTTTGAATCTCTTGGGAAAGGTAAACTCATGGCTTCGAGATGCGATAATGATAAATGCGATACAAAAGGCTCTATTTATGAACCTTTCAGAATTTTTTGCCCTGATTGTTTGAGAAGAGCAACACCTATTGATATATCCGATAAAGCTCGAAAAACCGCAACAATCCATTCTTTTATCGTCACTCATCGGTCTGGAGCTTTCAACACACTACCCATACCTATAAAATTCATTAATGTTGAATTTGATGAAGAGGTTGTTACAATTCTTATGAGCGTTCTAGCAGTTGGAGAGCCTGAAATTGGGAAAAGGGTTGTTCCAATCTTTCGAACAAAAACTCCAACTTATACAATCATGGATTTAATGTTTGTTCTAGAAGGAACATCTGAATCTGAGTTACCTGAAGGATTTACTTTTTAGTTATTTTAAAATTTTTTTTTCTTTTTCTTTAATGTTATTGATTTCCTTTAAACAAATTCTTACATATAAAGTGATTTTACTCTTGCAAAAGACACCAACGTTAATTGGATAAAAGAATAAATATAAAAAGTAATTTTTAGTGAATCTATAAATTCATTCAACTTATTGTAACAAATTAAATATTTTATGAGCCTCTTCTGGAGTTGCTACATCTCTTCCTGCTAGTTTTGCGACTTTAGCTGCCCATTCTACTTGTTCCCACGAACCTTTAGCTAATCGCCCATCTGGAACGCGAATATTATCTTCTAATCCTACGCGTATATGTCCTTCCATTGCTGCTGCACATAGACCAGCTCTAAATTGATCCTTAGCTACTCCACATACACTCCATGAAGATCCAGAAGGCATCAAATTGAGAAAACCTGCTAAATTCTGATATGAAAATGGAACTCCTCCCAAAGTTCCAAATACAAATTGGAAATGAAGAGGTTGCTCAAATAAACCTTCTTGTTTGTTGAGAAATAGTATGTTGTATAAACCTCCAAAATCATATACTTCTAGTTCTGGTTTTGTTTTAGCTTCTTTCATTGCTTTAGCAAGATTTTGAATTATATGAAAAGTGTTTCTAAATACTCCATCAGCATTTCCAACTATTTCCCCGGTTTTAAAATTTCCGATACTAAAATTCATCGAATTCGTATTTAAAGAGGAAATTAATGGTTTAAATGTCTGGGTAGGAGCGATTCTTTGCTCAAGCGTAAGTCCTACTGAGCTAGTTATATTTATGATAATTTCTGGAGCTTTTTCATGAATGCTGTCAATAACAGCTTTTATTTGATTTAATTCAGGAGTAGGATACCCTGCTTTAGGATCTCTTGCATGGATATGAACTGTTGATGCCCCTGCATCCAAACACTTTTTTGCTTCATCTCCAAACTCTTCAGGAGTATAAGGGACTGCGGGATTTTGTTGTTTAGTGGTCATAGATCCTGCAAGAGCAGCACTTATCACTAATTTATTTGAAATATCTTCTACCATTATGAAGTCACTTGAATATTTAGTTTTAATTTTATTTGTTTATCGTATTATTTAAAATTTTTAAATAATGTTTTTTACTAAAAATTATCTTAAAGGTAGAGAAATTTTGAACTAAACCAAAATTTTTAAACTAGGATACTACAATAAGTTTAATCTAATTATTTTTACATGAATTTATCCAAAAGTGAAATCATTTATGAAATTACTTGAAGGAAAGAATGCTTTAGTAACTGGAGGTGGACGTGGTATTGGCAGAGAAGTGGCTCTTGACCTGGCTAAAAATGGGGCAAATGTAGCTGTATCTGCCCGAACTAAAGAACAATTAGATAATACTGTTCAAGAAATTGAGAAATTTGGAGTTAACGGGATTGCTATAACCGTAGATTTATCAACTTTAGACGGTGTTAGGGAATGTGCAAAACACTATTTTGAAAACTTTGATACAATTAACATATTAATTAATAACGCTGGGATGACACATGTTTCTTCTGTGGTTGACACACCTATTGAAAATATACAAAAGTTGTTTAATCTCAATATAATGAGTTATTATGCTTTACTTAAGGAAGTATTACCAAAAATGATCGAACAAAAAAGCGGAAGCATAGTTATGACGTCTTCTGTTAATGGTAATGTTTATTTTCCTCCAAAAAAAGTTGCATATTCTACGTCTAAAGCGGCTGTATCTGCAATGGGAAAGTGTTTGAGTGTAGAGTTAAAACCTTATAATGTTAATGTAAATGTTGTGACACCTGCAGGAGTAGAAACTAAAATGACAGAAGATTTAAGAAAATGGGGACAACAGATGCCTATTACAGTTCCTCCCGAATTCATTTCACCAGCATATCTGTTTCTTGCTAGCGATTTGGCGTTGAAAAAATACAAAGGGAGAGTTTTAGAATTACATACAATATGCGATATATTACCAACTCTTAGCGAAGCAATTGGAGAAAAAAAGATTGAACTCAGAGAACTTAAAGTATTAGCAGAAGAAAAACTTAAAAAAGATCAATTAAAAGTATTTAAGAAAAACTCAGAATTAATCGATTTTATGCTCAAATATAAAAGATAAGTTATACAAAATTTCAATTTAGTTTTTTTATCTTTAGTTATTCTTTTTTCATATTAATATTTTAAACATGTAAGTCATAATATTAATCATATTGAAATTATAAAAAAAAAATGAAGTATTATGACTGAAAAGTTAGTTGTTACAAATAAAGGGTTTGTGAGAGCCGATTTCTCCTTCTGGGTTGGACTATACATGGATAAATTCTATGATTCTTTTGAAAACAAGAAAATCATAGGAAACAAATGCTCAAAATGCGGAAAAGTATTTGTTCCACCAAGAAAAAAATGTGGGAAATGCAATGAAACAATACCACTTGATAACAATTGGGTGAATTTACCGAATACTGGTACTTTGCTAAATTATACAATAACACATTACAAAGTTAGTGATAGAGCAGCTAGAAAAGCTAAAAAACCTCAAATAATTGGAATGGTTCAAATTGATGGAAGTGACACGGCAATTGTATACCGTCTTTTGAACATAGATATTGAGAATGTCAAAATTGGCATGAAGCTTAAAATTGAATGGGAGGAAAAACCGAAAGGAAATCCTGCTGATATTAAAGGATTTGTACAAGTGTGAGAGGTGATGAATAGAATGGATAAGGTTGGTATTGTAGGATTTTATCAAGTAAAATTATATTCAGATGCAAATTATGGAAGATATGAAATGATTTTTGAAGCTGTGAGAGGAGCGATTGATAGTGCAGGATTAAAGAAAAAGGACATAACTACAGCAATTTCCTGTACAAACGATTATTATGATGGGCGTACAATTTCAAACTGTTATACGGTCGAGGTTGGTGGAGGATATATGGCAGATGAGAGTAAGGTAGAAATGGATGGTGCTCATGCGGTATTATATGGATTGATGCGTATTCTCTCTGGTAATCATAAACTTTCTCTAGTTTGGGGCGGAAGTATGGCATCATGTTTTCCATATCACGCTGCACGGTTATATGAAACTGATCCCACATGGGAAAGACCAGTTGCCTATGTGAATGATATTACTGCGGCAGGTTTTCAGATGAGAGCTTACCTAGAAAAATATGGAGTTAGTATAGAAGATATTGCCAAAATTGCTGTTAAAAATAGAAAAAATGCTTCAAGAAATCCGTTGGCATTACAAGAAGCTCAAAATGCCAATATTACCGTTAAAGATGTATTAGACTCAGAGATTTATGCTGATCCAGTAACAGAGTTAATGGTAGCACAACCCTGTGATGGGGTCGCAGCGTTACTATTAGCACCTGAAAAACAAGCGTTAAAGATAACTGACAATCCTGTATGGATTACTGGAGTAGGATATAACCAAGAAACCTATTATCTTGGAGATCGTGATTTAACAAAAAGTATGTCGATGGAATTAGCAGGCAAAATGGCATTTGACGCTGCAGGTATTAAAGATCCTAAGAAGGAAATTGATCTAGCAGAATTTTTTGAAGCTTATGCTCATGAGGAAGTAATTTTTTCTGAAGCCTTAGGATTGGTGGATATGGGGGAGGGAACAAATTTAAACTCCGAAATTGATGGAGATATTCCAATAAATCCTTCAGGAGGTGCTATTGGTGGTAATCCTCCATGTGGAACTGGATTGATTAGGATTATAGAAGCCGCAAAACAATTAAAAGGAGAAGCTGATGGATATCAAGTTAAGGATGCCAAGAAAGCAATCGCATCTGGTCAGATTGGAATGTGTGCTCAAAATAATATTGTATATATCTTGGAGGGGGGTAATTAAAGATGGGAAGACAAGTAGCAATCGTTTCAGCGGGATTTAGTGAACATGCTTCTAAACGCTCTGATGTTAATATCGCGGAATTAGTGAGTGAAGCAGTTGAAGACTGCTTGAAAAAAGCTCCAAGTGTTAGTTTTGAAGATATTGATGCCTTTGCGACTGGTAACATGCCTGGATTTGAGGGTTCTAATTTACCAGAATTATGGATGGCTGATTGGATGGGTGCTCGAAATAAACCTTTAATGCGTGTTACTACGGGGGGTACTACAGGAGGATCAGTCGGCATTGCCGGATACTATACAGTAACAGCTGGATTACCCGGTATTGATACGGTGTTAGCAATAGCATTTGAGCAGCAATCTCAAGGAGATACAAGTGTCGGTCTTGCTAATGTTGCTTATGGTGAAGTTTCTTTATTAAATTATCTAGGGCTTACTTATGACCAAGTAGGTCGGCTATTATCTGCTGGAGCGGCGATAGGGGTAGCTGCTTATCAAGCTACCAATTATATGCATAAAACAAAAATTGTTGAAGAAGATTTAGCTAGAGTTGTCGTACAAAATAGACGTAACGCCGCTAAAACGTGGTGGGCTCATTTAAAAATGCCAAATCTTACAATTGAACAAGTACTTGATACACCATACATCTCATTCCCACTAAGATATGGTATGGTATGTCCTGCTTCCGATGGAGCTTGTGCTGTGTTATTTACCACAGAAGAAAAGGCTAAAAATATGTGCGACATCCCTGTTTATGTTAATGGAGTAGCAAGTGTAGCCCATGAAACCGCAATTCTTGGATATAGCGCTAGTGGTTCAGCGCAAATCGATCCGTCAGAACAACTAGGCGCTATGAAAACTTCAGAAATCTGTTATCAACAAGCAGGTATTTCATTTCCAAGAAAAGAAATTGACTACGCCGAAGTATATTCTCCATTTCCTAACCAAGAACTTATGTGGGTTGAAAAACTAGGATTATTTGAAGAAACTACGGCACCAGAGATGTATAAAAATGGTGTAACTGCTTTGAATGGTGAGTTACCAATATGTTGTTCTGGAGGGGTCAATTCTACAAATGCAATTGGTGCCTCAGCTCTTGAAAGACCTGCAGTAGCAGCACTCCAAATTATGGGAAAAGCTAGTAATCAAGTTCCAAAAACTGTTCATACAGCCATAGGACATGGATGGGGGGGTTCACTTAATCTATGCACTATGATGGTTATGTCTGATGAACCACAAAGAAAATGGAGGTGAAAAAGTTGTCAAAATTAACTCAAAGAAAATCTATGGATTATATTAAAAAGCAATATCGTGAAACAAGAAAAATGCCAGGAAGTTGGTATTTATCTAACTATAAATACAAATATAATATAACTCATCTACAACCGTTTTTAAAGAAATTAAAAGAGAAGAAATTAGTCGGTTTAAAATGTTCGGGGTGTAATACGGTCTATTATCCTCCTAGATTTGTTTGCGGAAAATGTTTAGTAAAACCTAATAGATGGGTTGATTTAAGAGAGACTGGAAAAGTTTCTACTTTTGCAATAGCTTATTTGAAGGATCCAGAGACCGGAGAAATTCAAGAGAAGCCTATGGTATTAGTTCATCATGATGGGGCAGACACAGCAAGTATAGCTCAACTAAATCCCGAGGTAGATTTTAAAGACACATACATTGGAATGCCAATTAAAGCTCATTGGGCAGAAAACCCTGTTGGAGGCTTAATGGACGTAGAATACTATGATTTAATGAAAGATGATGCCAAAGATTTAGATTTACCTGAAGATTAATATATTAAATCTATTTTTTTTATTTTTTTAATAATCTACTCAGTATTGGTTAGCTGGAAAGAATTCATATAGAATATCTTCTTGATTTTAGTTAAATTTTTGCAAAACTCTTCCAATTGCTTCTATGCTGTATTGAATATCATCTTCTTGGATCCCGTAATGGGTTACAAAGCGAATCTTTTCCTTACTTATATTAAACGCTAAAACGCCTTCTTTCCATAACTCTGTGATTATTTTAAATATTCTTATTTTATTTAGGAACTCCATGATAACAATATTTGTATCAGGTTTGTGGATTTTAATAGGCAAATCAAAAGATTCTAATCCTTCAGCTAGAATTTTAGCATTTTTATGATCCTCTTCTAGTCTTCTAATCCATTTAGGTTCAAGTGCTGCTAGTCCAAAAGATGCGATTATTCCTGCTTGTCGCATACCACCTCCTAACATCTTACGGAATTTCCGAGCTTTTGAAATAAACTCTTTAGTGCCCGCGACTATAGATCCAACTGGACATGACAAACCCTTTGATAAACAAAACATCACACTATCCACATGTTTAATAAATTCTGTTACTGGTATGTTTAGTCCTACAGCTGCATTAAATATTCTTGCGCCGTCTAAATGAAATTTCAATCCGTTTTTTCTAGCAAAATCTTTCAAACCTCTTAGGATTTCTGGCTTCACTATCGCACCACCGTGAAAATTATGCGTATCCTCCACACATATTAGAGTTGTTGTTGGTTCATGTATATCTTCTTTATCTCTAATTAAATCTTGAAGTTGCTCAATTGATGGAACTCCTCTATTTGAAGAATAAGTACTTATCATCAAACCTCCAATACGAGCAGCACTCCCAACTTCGTGCCCAATAATATGACATTGTTCTTCTAATAAGATTTCATTTCCAGGATTAGTTTGTGAAAGAAGTGAAACTAGATTTCCTTGAGTACCCGAGGTTACTAATAAAGCTGCTTCTTTTCCAATAATCTTCGCTGCTCTATTTTCTAGTTCATTAACAGTAGGATCTTCTCCAAGAACATCATCTCCGAGTTTAGAATTGTCCATTGATTTAACTGCCTCCCACATTTCTGGTGATGGTTTAGTAACGGTATCAGAACGAAAATCAACTATTCTCAAATTTATTACACCTTAAAAATCTATATAAAAATCTTGGCAGATATTATTTAATAAAATAATCTTAAGAAATAAGATTTAACAAATTTACATAAAATGAAAAGAAGATTAAAATAGAAATTTTAGACTAAAATTCGTGATATACTTCGCTTATTGATTTTCCAATTATTTCAATGTGTTCTAAATTTGCTGTTCCAAGTTGCTTTTCCATTCCAAATTTCAAATATTTTACTTCCTTTAACCCAAAACCAATAATTTTACTACCAACTCGGTCAACAGCTGCAGGATCTTCTCCGGCTATAATTAAATCCATTTGAATAGGTTGCCCTCCTAGTTCCCATCCATTTGAGCCAATAACTCCATCAATTATTTGAAATTTCATTTTAGAACGCAACACAGACACTAAATCTGTTATTTTTTATGTAAATTAGTGTGCATAATGCTTTTCGGATAAATTGTTCCCATCATGTTCTTCATACTTAAAGTTGTTCTAGCCATATTATGTGTTTTTAATGAGGGAACAGATATAATACAACTCGCATCTAGGGCTGTTTTTGCAATATTTACACTTTTTAGAGATAATGGATTGGGTATTTCAATTTCATTTACAATCTCATCATTATTCAAATTCATAATTTTAATTCCATATTCTTCTAACCGAAAAACTTCATTTAACTTAAAAAATTTTTCTGATCTTCCAAAAGACCCACCATCAGCAACTATTATTTTTTCAGGGTTTATTTTGGATTCCTGAATAAGATAAATAATAATTCCTTCTAAAGTATCCGTAAAAGTCACGTTTCCAGTACTAAAATGGTCGGAGGTTACCCAGTTTTGATTTATCAAGATTTTTTTTTCTGAGTTAGGGATAATATCCTTTAAGGTGATCAATTTAAGAGTTCTTAAAACTACGTCTTGAGTTGTTTCATTAGGTTTTCTTTTTATAACGTAAACTTTTGTTTTCATATTTTAAAGAATTATGTTAGATAAAAGGATTAAAATTGTGAATTATCGGAAGTAAATAAAAAAATAAAAAAAGATTTAAAAGTTTTATTTATACTTGAACAATCTACAGACCCGGAATCATTGTCTTTTTGTGAATGATATCCAGCCCCTTTGAAATTAGTGTGATTGTAACTAGAAAGATGATAGCGATAAGGACATACGTAGTGACGGATATAAACGTAAGTGTAACGGTAAGATGTGCTTGGGAAAAAAGATCCTTAACTCCAATGAAATATACAACAACAGTATACTTCGGAAGATAAGCTGCTTCGTTGGACCATGCAGGGATAACACGACGTAGAGCTTGTGGTAACACGATATGCCGAATGCCAGCTATACGAGACATGCCTATCGATTGGGCAGCCATTAACTGTTCTGTCCCAACAGACATAATAGATCCACGGAAGTATTCAGCTTGATAAGCCGCACTGTTAAGCCCTAAAGTAAGGAGACCGGCTAGAGTTCGGTAATTCAGGAGGATGATAGTAATGTCCTTGTTTAGGATTGTGAAACTAGTCTCTATCTTCCAATTCCCAACCGGGATATTTAGACTAGAGGGGAGAAAATAAATAAAAAATAATTGCGCAAGCAAAGGTGTACCACGCATAAACTCAATATATCCTGAAGCAATACGTGAAAGAAACCACCCTCCATATTGGCGGAGATTAGCTAAGATTAAACCAAGGAAAAAGCCCATCAAAAGCGCCCATCCATACAACCACATTGTCAGTAAGAAACCTGATAAGATATGATCCCAGTATTCCAGTACAATAAGGAGTTCCCCTATCGGATTAGGTCTATCTTGTAATATCACTCGTTTTCCTCCTCGTTTGATTATTTTAAAAGTTTTTCGTGGCTTCCGTATAAAATATCAAGCTGTTGGAGAAACTTCTTCACTCGTTCGGATTTAGGCGAGATGAAGAAGTGTTCAGGTGTTCCGCTCTCTATGATGACCCCATCCCCAAGAAAGATCATTTCTGATGCGACAGCTTTAGCAAATCCCATTTCGTGGGTTACAACTATCATTGTAGTGCCTGCTTTAGCAAGATCCAACATTACTTGAAGCACTTCACCGATCAATTCAGGATCTAGAGCAGAGGTAGGTTCGTCAAATAAAATTACATCTGGGTCCATAGCTAAAGCACGAGCTATGCCCACACGTTGTTGTTGACCACCAGATAGTTCAGCGGGATAATGATCAGCCCATTTCTCCATTTTAACCGTTTGTAACACCTCGAGTGCCTTCTCTCGAGCTTCTTCTTTTGGAAAACCTCTCACCCGGCGAAGGCCAATACTAACATTATCTATCGCTTTAAGATGGGCAAATAGGTTAAAATGTTGGAATACCATGCCAATTCTAGCCCTCATCGCATTAATATTGACTTCAGGGTCAGTAATATTCTCTCCGCGGAGGTATACTTCCCCCTTGTCCGGAGGGTTCAACATATTAATGCAACGAAGCAACGTGCTTTTACCAGAACCACTTGGTCCAAAGACAACCTTGACCTCTCCTTCCCCCAGCTCGAATGAAATTCCTTTAAGGACCTGCAAATCTTCATATGACTTCCAAATATCAACTATACGTAAAATAGGTTTATCTATTTCTAACCACCTCCCATTCCGAACTTCTTCAGTTTCTTGGATTGTCGTTCACCGAATATCCGTGTTATAGGATATGTAAATAAAAAATATAGAATCGCAAGAATTAAATATGATAAAGCCCAGATCTCTTGAAAACTTACAGACACAAAATAAGCTGCTTGAGTCAACTCGATAATTCCAATCGCGGAAGCGAAAGATGAATCTTTAATGACAACCGCATATTCATTGGACCAGCTAGGTACTGCTAGCCGTAAGGCTTGTGGCATTACAACGTGTCGAAAAGCTTGGGACCCCTTCATACCTAGCGCACGAGCAGCTTCCATTTGCCCTGGATTCACTGATAAAATAGCTCCCCGGAAAATCTGAGACTGGTAGGCAGCACTACGAAGAGAAAGTGCTAAAACTACACCGCCAAGCCTTAATTCAAGTGGGTCGATGTACCAAAAAATATCTGGCAATCCGAAAGCGAAAACATAGATCAGAACTATAAGTGGGATGCCGCGAAACAACTTCTCATAACCACTTGAGAACCAAGCGAGTTCTTTAGCACCATATAGACGTATAAGCGCTAACGATATACCCAATATAAATCCAATCAATAGACCTAGAGCAGTTAAGAGCAACGTATGGTAGAGACCTCTCCTAAGAATATAAAAAATAATTTCAGAGAGGCTTGGAATATCACTCATACAAACCACTTATCTAATAGCTCATACAAACCACTTATCTAATAGCTCATACATCGTCCCATTTGGTTCATATTCGGTAAGGATGACTGTGTTGATCACATATAGCAGATCTGGGTCCTCATGTCTGCACCATAGCGACATAGGTTCAGTTCCCGTACGTAAGATGATCTTAAGGTCGTATGTGTCATTCCAGGCGGTAAAAACCGGCTCGTCTAGGTATGCTGCTTCTATACCCAAACCAGAGACTAAATCTAGCATGAGAGCGAGAGCACTAGGAAATGTGGTAGGATTAACACCAGCTGCAATCAAGTCAGCCTGCATTGTGCTGCCCGTTTGACAGCCAACATCCTCTCCAACAAGATCTGATAAATTATTGATATTTAGTGATGAAGAACCCAATGTGATGACAACTTGAGCAACAGTGATATACGGTATAGAGGGTGCAAGTTGCTTTGCGCGTTGTTGTCCTAGCTCCGTTGTAGGATCATATGTCAATGCTGCCGCAATCATGTCGATTGTACCTGCAACACAAGCACTAATTAGAGCTTCAAAATCCATGTTGACCATTAATAGGTCAACACCAATTTCATCAGCAATCAACCGGCTTACATCGACGTCGAAGCCTTCAATCTCACCCGAAGTTATGTTATCAAATTCGAAGGGTTCATAATCAGTACTAGTTCCGACACGTAATTCACCTCGTGATTTGATCTTACTAATTAATTCACCGCTTGGTGGGGCAAAAAGTGGAGGTATAAACCATCCAGCCAAGAATCCTCCCGCTAAACAGACTACCATTGCTACTACTGCTATTTCTCTTTTCATAACAAATTTACCTCATTTTGTTTTTTTTATTTTATTTTATAATTTTCTAATTTGTAATTTTTTGATAAATTTAACGAGATATATTGCTATAGTTCATATATAAAGGTTTCTATCTTTTAATTATAATTATTAATTATCTGTAATCACACAGTTCTTAGAATTTAATATCAGTAAGGTTTAAAAAATTAGTTGACAAAGCTATGTTATAAATAATAGAAGGTAAATTGATGATTTTCCTCATAAAATCTTCTGGGTTTAATTCTAAAATAACAAAATAAATTATTAAGAAAATAATAAAAAAACCCATTGATTTTTAACTTACCTTTAAAACAATTGTTATAGCCCTTGTAAGTCTGATAACATCCATAATTTTACCTTTTTCAACTTTAATTTCTTCACGACTGATAGCATGAGTAAAATCACCTTTACCCTTACAAATCTTTACGATAGCATTATTATCTCCAGACATTACGATTTCCGCGTCATGAGCAGTTCCAGGATTAATATTTACTTTTTGATTTTTAATTATCAAATAGAATGGATCCTCATCATCCAAATTAAATTGAAATGTCATATTCCAATTTACTGTTTTCCCACCGATATCCGTTACAAATACTTGTTGAGCTTTGGGAATATTATTCATCCTATCAATAATTTTTTTTAATATTTCACTCGCAACTCCCAATCCTAATCTCCTCCTTCATAATCTGGCTTATTTAGCCAATTCTCATACTCATCTTCAGGAACAAAAAAGAAATCTGTCATTTTTCCTTCTCTTTCTTTTTGAAACACTGCTCGCACACGCTTTCCTTTTTTAATTTTTGAAGGAACTAAATTTTCTGAAAAAATTCCTTGCAATAAGGCTGTATCCGCTCCATCTAATTTAATATATCCTGTAGCATATGGAATATTTTTGATAAAAGCTGAGGTAGTAAACCATACGATTGTACTTACTTCTATAATACCTGTTTGTTTAACTTCAATCCATTCAGCAGATACATAACAATCTGAGCAATTAATCCTAGGGGGCATCCAAATTTTCCCACATTTTGAGCACTTTGTTCCCAAAATCTTTTTATTATTCATTAATTCTAAGAAAAATTTGGATTGACTTCCCATTGTGTACTTGTAATTGATTTTAATTATATCTCTTATCTGATGTGCTTGAAATTCATTACTCATTATTTTTTCATCCCCTCCTCATTTTCCATTACAATTATAGCTGCGTATGCTGCCCCAGGACCTCCAATTGAATGGGAAATAGCCCTTCCATTTTCAATTGTTTTCACCTGATGTTTTCCGGCATCTCTTCTTAATTGAAGAGCTGCTTCTCCAGTGGACATAATCCCTGTAGCACCTACAGCATGACCACATCCAATAAGTCCTCCCGAAGGACAACACGGCAATTCACCATCCATTAACGGTCCACCTGATTCAATCCATTTACCTCCTCCTCCAAATGGAACAAACCCTAACTCTTCGTAAGATATGACTTCTTGTCCAGAGAAAGCATCATGTAGTTCTGCCAAATCAATTTGACTTTTAATTTTATCGTACTCTAAACCTGCCATTTTATAAGCAACTTTTGCAGCATAAATGTTTGAATACAATCTCCCCATATCTTCTCTATTCCCTATAAAACAATCAGTATTCGCAGCACCCACTCCAGTGATCCATATTGGGTTCTCAACCTTTAATTCCTTAACTTTTTGTTCAGTTGCTAATATTAATGCTGCAGATGCTTCAGAATATAGGCAACAATCTAACAATTTAAAAGGATAACAGATAATTCTTGAATTCATTACATCTTCTACAGTGATATTCATCGGTGATTGAGCTTTAGGATTATTCATTGCATTTCCATGATTTTTAACTGATACTAGAGCCATTTGCTCTTCTGTGGGATTACCAAATTCCTCAAAATGAGCATTAACCATACTCACATAAGAACTTGCTGCCATCATCCCCATCGGATACTCATAAGTCATATCTGCTGAATATGCTATAGAGTTAAGCACTTCAGGTGTGGTCGTCCCAGTTTGCTCATCATAACAATCATTACATTTCTCAACTCCTATACATAAACATAAATCTGAGAGCCCAGAAGCTACTTCTGCATAAGCCATTCTAACGGTATATCCCCCTGTCGCCCCACCTGAGGCAATACGAGTTCCGGGTTTATTATTCATTCCTAAATAACTATTAATAAAAATGTCAGGCATGAATTGGCGTTCAAATAATTCATTATATATGCCGTACATAGTTGACTGCAAATCTTTATGAGTAATGTCAGCACCATTTTTATTAGCATCTTCGAGAGCTAGTTTGGTTGCATCATATGCAAGCTCGAAATATGTTTTATCTAGATACCGTGCTCGAAAAGGAGTAATTCCTACGCCTATTATTGCTACTTTCTTCAATCATATTTCACCTACTTATGATTAATAATTTTTCGTTTTTGAGTTTATACATAAAAATAATTAAAATTAATTAATTTTTAAATGAATTAGAAATTTAACAAAACATTAGAAATAATGGTTTAAATTATGATTAAAAAAAACAATCCAGTTATAATTGGTGCCGCACAGTTTACACAACGTAGAGACACACCCCAGCCTCTTGACTCACTTAGTTTAATGGTAAAGACAGGGCAAAAGGCAATAGAAGATACACAAGCAAACAATATCGTTGATTATGTAGATGCAATTTATATGGTAAATATTAGTTCATGGTCATATGAAGATGCACCTGGAGAACTTGGGAAAAGGCTCAACATCACACCTAAAGAGAAAATTTATTTGCCCGATGGAGGACAAAGTCCTCAGATGTTAATTAATCGCGCCGCTAAAGCAATTGCCACGGGAGAGCACCATTGTGTTCTCATCACAGGCGGAGAGGCTGCCTATTCTATACGAAAGATATTTAAGGGGAAACGTCCTGAGTATTGGCCGAAAAAAGAAGATCCAAAATACATAAATGGGGAGAAATGGGCAATCGCTCAAGATGTTATAAATTACCAATTATATTTTGCAACTACAGCCTATGCAATTTTCGAAACAGCATTAAGAGCATCATCTGGACGAACTATTGAGGAACACCAAAAATATATGGGAAAACTCTTTGAGCGTTTTTCTAAGATTGCATCAAAAAATCCTTATAGCTGGACTCAAAAGCAATTTACCGCTGAAGAAATTATTACACCCTCACCTGAGAATCGTCTTATTGTACACCCTTACACTAAGCGTATGTGTGCGAACAATTTCGTAGATCAAGCTGGAACAATTTTAGTTACAAGTGAAGAAATTGCTGAATCCATTAATATTGATAAAAAACAATGGATATATATAATGGGAGGAGCAACATTCAAAAATATTGATGAACTCTATCGACGTCCACGACTTGATGATTCTCCAGCAGCAAGAGAAGGAGCTCGCCTTGCTTTGGAACAAGCAGGTTTAAAGTTAAGTGATATTGATAAATTTGACTTATATAGCTGTTTTCCTTCAATTGTAGAGATCTTTATGAACGAGCTTGGAATTAAAGACGATGATCCGCGTGATCTGACACTCACAGGAGGTCTTCCATTTTTTGGGACTCCTTTAAGTAATTATTCTTTACATGCTATTATCAACACTGTTGAATCAATTCGTGCCAACCCTTCATTAAAAGTAATGGTTATAGCAAATGGTGGATTTAACACTAAACAATCAATTGGGATCTATGGAACAAAACCACCTATGATACAATGGGGTGTTCGGGATGACTCTAAAATACAAGATTCAATTTTAAAAAAAATATTACCCGAACCAGTTGAAAAAGCAAATGGCAAACTTATTATTGATGGATATTCTATTATTTATAAG
>JAHQWI010000190.1 GCA_029856085.1 Promethearchaeia archaeon
GGATTAGCTATTGGAGGTGGGATTACAATGCTTTTAATTGGTGCGGATCTTATCTATACCTCAGAAAACGCATATTTAGGATTTTATTTTGTTCAAAATGCGTTCATGTCAGAATTTGCATCAACATTCCTTTTACCCCTCTATCTTGGATTTCAAAAAGCAAAAGAAATTATATATTTTGGGGCAAAAATTGAAGCTCAGGAAGCATTTGAGCTTGGTTTAGTCAATAAAGTACTTCCTCTTAATGAATTAGTACCCTATGCGAGAGAACAGGCATTAAAATTAATCGCTCCAAAAGCACCAGGTTTATCAATCAGATTAATGAGGAAAGCTGTGCACGACATGTTTAAGGATCAAATATACAAAATCCTAGATATAGAAAATGAAGGTTATACAACCTTACTGAGTAAACCGGATGTAGGAATCGCAATATCTGCTAGACGAGAAAAAAAAGAACCTGCATTCAAGGGAAGATAAGATCCTGTTGGGGACGCAATATCATTATTCTTGATAATGATCAGCCTTAATATAACTTGCGAATTCCTGCCTTAAAATCATTCTATATTCTGGATCTCTTTCATTAAAAGGGATTTTTTCTTTTCCAGAATACAAATCAATAAATTAGATAAGGTAATCTGAGATGAAGATTAATACTCACAAAGTAAAGATTTAGTCCTTAAACCTTTTTAAAGGAGTTTCTCTTAATATTAAATGAAGTCTTAATTAACTTTTTTAAGGGTAAATTCAAATGAAAAATAATAAATCAAGATTAATAATAATTTGTTTACTTCTTTTAGTTTTTCTTAATGTTTCAACAATCCATTTACCCTACAAAAGTAACCCAATTCAAAATGCAGATCCAAAGATCAACGCTGGAGAAAAAACAGTTATCACTTCAGAAAATAAAACCTTTTTATTAAAAAAAAATTAATTATTAATTAACAGATTTTTATATAAGAATAAAAAATCAAAGGGAGTAATCCATAATGGTTAAAAAACCTGAAATTTTTAGACGATATAATAATATTATGGCATTTTTTTTTCTTTTAATCGCTCTAATACTTTTTGCAAATGTTTGGACTTTATGTTTAATTGATATTAATGAGCAAAGAAACAACCAAAAATATAGCGATTTACGTAATTCAGCTGTTTTATTTCAAATGGATATGAATGGGTTAGATCATCTAAATAATAATGATGAGAAAATGTTCCTCTTTGTTCGTAGAGATCCTTATGCATTTGAATTTTTTACATTTATAGATGAGAATCAGCTTGATGATATAAATTATATAATTGAATTAACATGGGATCCAGACTTTTTAATTGTTGTAACGACTGAAAGTAATCAAAACAATGATTGGGATCATTGGACAATTGATTGGCTTGAATGGCAATATACAGGACAAACAGCTGTAAGAGATAACACGGGTATAGATTTTGGAGACCCTGGTATAGAAACTAACAGATACCATACTTTTAATCAAGGCGTGGTAGTTTATAGCCTGAGAGATACATCTTTTGGTATAGGAGATAATATTCAACTATCCAAACTTTACTGTGATACTCAGAGTTATAGTAGTGAATTCATTTTTTTCAATAATTTAAATCCATATAATGGCGGATATTTAAGAGACTATATGGATGGTGATGTCGGTGCCTGGGTTTCAGCTCCATTTTTAGCTCAATCATTAACAGATGATCCTGCTACAACAATAAACATTCCTTCACCAAATGGAAATTATGGATGGTATAAAACATCTCCGAGTATTTTATTTACTCGAACGGATGAAGCTACAGAAAGTATGAATTCTATCTATGCGGGAATATTTCAAACAAGATATAGTTACGATGCAAGTACGTATTACACTTATTCTGTTCCATTCAATCCAAGTATCCAAGGTCGTGTAGATCTTTATTACTACTCTATTGATAAAATGGAAAATGTTGAATCTCAACATTATCATTATTTTTGGTTAGACACCGTAGTTCCTTTTACTACAATTAGTTTAACAGGTATTCGAGGACCAGGAGATTGGTATAATTCAAATGTTATTGTTACTTTATCCGCTAATGATGCAACCTCGGGTGTTGACTATATTCAATATAATATTAATAGTGGTGGCTGGACAACATATACTGACCCATTTAATTTAACAACTCCAGAAAATACTGCAGATTCTTTTACAGTACAATACAGATCCATTGATAATGCAGGTTGCGTAGAAAGTATAAATTCTGAAGTAATTGTAATTGATAAGAATCCAAAAGATATAAGATGGATAAGCCCGTCAGAAGGTCAAGAAGTAATTTTTGAAGTGGATTCTCTTCTTTTTAATTTTACGTACAATTATGAAGATATTGATAATGCAGAACTTTATATTGAGGGAGTACTAATAGGAGAAGTTTGGAATTTTCCTGGATCACCAAAACAAGTATCAATTGAATTACCTCATTATAACGATACATTTGATGGAGATGTAATCGCAGAATTAATTGGATACAAACTGGGTGCGGAAGTAGTAAGAGATAGCAGAAATTTTTTCTTTAGTAAAAAGGTTATTGATGTATGGGAAGTAATTGATTCGAATACGGAAATTATTGGTGAACAGTTATATTTTATTCTCCATGATCCAAGTGGTGATGGTAGTTATTCTAGTTTTGAATCTGGATCAACAATGTCCATAGCAGTAGGATGTGAGGTAACAGAAGGAACAACAAAAAGTCTTGAAGTTGGAGTTGATTTTGATCTTTTTGGAGTAGGTGGTGGAGTGTCAGGATCTATAGAGAAGAAGACAACATCACTAGTGGGTTATGACTTCTGCTATGAAATATCATCTATGGATTATTATACATCAAGTGTATTATCTGATGATCCTAATTTTATTGGTCCTGGATATGGAGATATCTATTATGGTGAGGCTTGGGTATATAAATGGCAATTGGCAGCCCGGAATGTAACATATTATAACATGACTACAAGATATGAAAAACCTGAACTGAAGTATGGAATTAATAGAACGGCAGAAGTAGGTTTAAATGAATATGATGATGATATTGATCCTACTTGGATTGCTATGAATCCAGTACACAATGGCTTTATGGGTGTTGACTTTTTTAGCAGTATTTTCATAGAGGGAAGCACAATTAGGGTGCATACTGATAGGATAACAGAAACATCAAGTAGAAGTAATTCCTTTGATATTGAGATCTCAGAAGAGGCTCAGGCGAAAATTGGTGCTTCCTTTTTCTCAGCTGGAGGGACTCTTACAATTACAACAACAGAAAAAAATTATGAAGAAACTTCTAGTGGTCATTATGTAGAAGCGAGATATCATCTATTTGATAATGAAGGCAATGATCAAATTTCTATGGATATTGGACTTGATCCATTATTCGGAACTTATATATTTAGGACAAATTATTTTGAAACTGAGACTTCTAATCCTTTAGAACATGGTACCACAGATTACATTCCTCCAGTTATTGATATTCCAACAATAAATTTGGATTCGAATGGAGATGGTATCGGCCCTTATTTAGATGATTCACCTATTGTTACTACTCATATTTTTGATGAAAGTGGTGTACAGACAGCATATATTTGGTTTTATGATGAAAATACGTGGGATACACGGACTCTTACTGAACAAGCTGGAAATCCCGGAACGTGGGAAGGGGCAATTCCATCACATCCACAAAGCACTACAATATCATGGTATCTTGAAGTTTGGGACAATGCAGGACTTAAAACGAAGAGAAAAAATGAATATAATGAAAATTTTGAATATATTGTATTAAATCGAGCGCCTAATGTAGATCTTATAACACCTAATGGAGGAGAGGTTTTATCTGGGGAGTTTTTAATAAATTGGACAAGCAGCGATCCAGATAATGATATTTTAACTTTCACATTAGCTTATAATTTAGATAATACCGGCTGGCATTTAATAGCTGAGGATATACAAGGTACAACTTACCTATGGGATGTAAATATAATCCCAAATTCATTTTCCGTACAATTACTAATAACTGCAAATGATGGTTATGATGGTATTTCTACTGACGAATGTGATTATGTATTTTCAATTGAGAATCCTCCCCCTCCGAGTAATGCAATACCATTTAGTAATTATTATCTTACATTTGTAATTGTAGCGGTTACTTCCATAATAATCTATAATCGTCGAAAATTTGAATTTAATAGGAAATAAAAAATAATAAAATCTTATCTTTTTTTTAACATTTTTGTATTCATATCAACACTGTTTTTGATTTTTTTAACGTATAGGTTTCGGATTAATTCTAATGACTGCTGACATAATCGGTAAATATTCATGGAAACATTTCTTTTTGGTACTAAGATTATGGGATTTTTTTAGGCGTATTAGCCATGGGAGTATCTAGTGAACTTATCTCATTACTGATGGTCAAAAATATATAGATTATTGTCGCAAGAAAGTCAATATCTAACTAAAAATAAATTGGTCAAACAATCTAAAATTTAGAAAACTCCTGCCGTAAAATCATCCTAAATTCATTTTTCCTCTCTTTAAAGGGAATTTTTTCATTTCCAGAATAGATGTCGTTTGGTTTATAAGATTTAAATATCTTAGAAAAAGGTATTACTATTTTTGAATAATCGATTTCCTTTTCTCTGACATGTTCATAAGATATTTCATGTGAAACCTTCATAATCTCTTGAAAAATTTGCTCTATTTTTGCTAAACTCATTTATCTATCACTTTATTATTCCTTTACAATCAGTTTTCCTCTTATTCTAAGCTTAACACCCAGCTTTTCTAATTTGTTTCTATGTTCAAAAATTATATCTCTTAGAATCTTGCGACTAACCTCTAATTGTTCTGCTAAGATTTCAGATTCAATCTCATTAAATAATTCTGAATATTTTACTAATTTTTGAATTGAGGCTTGAATAACTTGATCATAATCCGTTATCTCAATTTCCCTAGTAATATCAGTTAAATCAATATCATAATTACTTTTTAATAACTCTGGGTTACCTTCAATCCAATTATGTACTAAACTTCGAACAGTTTCAGATCGAGAAAACTTATAATGCTATAATCTCTTTAAATATATAAATTATTATATTCTTATACTTCTTAGGTATGACAAAAAATAATTATAAAGAATATGTTGTGTACAACGGCAGAAAATACTACGTTAAAAAGGGAGTCCTAGATATTCAGCATGGGGGGATAAATAGAATTTCAGAGGTTAAGGGGCTTGAAGATTTAGAAACATTAAAAGTTCTTTACTTAGGCATGGAAGGAATTACTAAAATAGATGGGCTAGAAAATCTTATTACTTTAGAAAAGTTATATCTCGGAGACGAAGATACAATGGGTTCAGGCTCAAATGGCATTAAAAAAATAGAAAATCTTGATAACCTTTTAAATTTAAAATATTTAAACTTAAGTGCCAATCTAATTCGTGAAATCAAAGGGCTTGATAACCTTATAAATTTGGAAGAATTATGGCTGTCTCGAAATCGAATAACCGAAATTAAGGGACTTGATAACAATATAAATTTAAGAAAATTATATCTTAATGGAAACCTGATATCTGAAATTAAGGGGCTTGAAAACTTAGAAAATCTTAAGATCTTACTCTTACTTGAAAATCCTATCCCCGAAGAAGTACTAGATGAAATCTCTTTTGATCGGGTAGCGACTGGTCAAGAATATGTGGAATACTGTCGCAAAAGAGTAGTTAGTTAATTAAAAATGAGTGATTTAACAAATCTAAAATTTAGAAAACTCTTGCCTTAGAATCATCTTATATTTATAATCTCTTTCTTTAAAAGGAATTTTTTCATTTCCAGAATAAATATCCCTTGGTTTATAAGATTTGAACATTTTAGAAAAAGGAATAATTATCCTTGAAAGATCTAAATCTCTTTCTGAAAGATCTTCATATGACTTTTCCATAATATCTATAAAGACTTGTTCCAATTTCCCTGAATTCATTTATTCTTTCTCTTAATGATTTAATCAATTTTTATTACAAAATCTCCATCAATTTCAAGGTTTAAGCCCTTCTTTTCTAACTCATCACCATAATCGTTGATCATGTCAATTATCATAGCTGAAGGGATTCCTAATCTGTCTGCAAGTTTTTCAATTTCAAACCTCTTTATTCTCTTGAATAACTTTAATAATGCTTCAATAACCTTCTCTTTTTCTTCTTTGATTGTCTTCATCTGAATCTCTCTTCGAATCTCTGAAAATTTAATTCCATATGTATTTTGGATTTTTTCAGAATTTTCTCCAATCCATTTCTTTAGAATATGACGGAGTACTTCTGACTTACTTTGTCCTTCATAACCTACTAATTTATTTACAAGTAGATCATCAAAATAGTCCAGGCTAACAGTAGTTCTTGGTAATTTTGGTTTTTTACGTTCTTTTTCAGCGTCAATCTCATTATTAGAAGTCAATTTTTCTTAAACCTTCGACAAAAACTAAATTTTGCTAAATTGCATATGGTATGATCCCCTTATAAATCTTCGCATATCATGCACTGCATCTGCACTGCATCACAAGATTTAAATATGAGAAAAATTATCGGATATTATAAGAATAATATCAAAATATCATATAGATATTATTAGCATTTATAATAAAGTATAAATTGTGTGTGTAAAATGTTAGAACTTTATACCCCTGATTATGAAATTATCAATACCAAAGAACGTATTACTATTGATCTATTAAAAGATGGTCAAGATTTTTTGGAGCAGTTTGACATAAATACTGATTTCTTATTAGATACAGCTTCATTGGTCTATAAATACTTAAGAAATAACGGAAAATTCCCTCATAATTTATATAAATTTTTTATAGCTGCCTATTATATCATTTCAAGGCACCCTTTTACTTTTCCTGCTCATGAGTCGAAGAAAGATTTTTGCGAAAAATTTGGCCTTCCAGTAAGCTCATTGGAATATTGTGTAGAAAGGATAACAGATTCCTTAAATTATATTAAAATTTTAGACGACATGAATTTTCCTTATTTTGTTGATCCAAAAAGAGATATTGGTTTGAATGTCATCAAAAAACTTATTAAATCTAAAGTCGATAAAGCAATGATGAGTTTTTTACTCTGCCATCAATCAATTAATTCGCAAATGCTATCTGAAGAACTAGTTTATGAGGTAGTTTTCGAACAAAAAGCTTTTCCTGAAGAACTCTTTCGACAGTTATATGAAATTGTTTTCCAATATGTTGAAAGGGAATTTTTAGATTATAATGAGTATATAAAAATGCAAAAAAAATATTTTATTTAAGTAATTAACTTCTTCTTTTATTTATACACTAAGTTTTTTTCCTAATTCTATTGCCCATGCCTTAACCTTCTCTGGATCTGTATAATCAAAATTAGAATATCTTCCCCCAAATGCTTCAGTTAATACTGGTTTGACATGTGGATTTTTGGTTAATTTATTGTCTATATATTTAGTAATAGCTTCTTGATGAGTTTCAGGAACTCCTGCAGTGCCAGAAGATAAAAAGATTGCTACTTTTTTATCTTTAAAGTCATTTTTAAGAAATCTATTAGCCTTTCCATACCACCTTGCCATTCTAATTCCACTGCCAATAATGATATTATCATATTGAGAAAGATCAGGTTTACTGTTTTCCTTTAGATTAATTAGATCAACTTCAAAACCATAATTGGAATTTAAGATATTTGAGATTATTTTAGCATTTTCTTCTGTTACGCCAGATTTCGACACATATGCTATAAGAGTTTTATTTTGATTCATATAAATTCACTAAGTCTAAAAAATTAAAAATTCATTTTAATATAATTGGAGTCCGATTTTCAATTACTTTGTCAATTTTAAATATTTCTTTTAAAATTAATTTTCATATAGATCTAAGTCTTCTAAGATATCATCAACTTTAGAAAACAAACCCGTAATTAAGCTTAATTCTCTTTTTGACATAAATGATCGTTCAAAAATGTTTCTAAAGGCAAATTTCACATTTTCATTCTTATGAGTTCTTATTTTTAATTTGTTTATAATATTTTGAATTATTTTTAGAAGTAATTGACGATCCTCTCTATCTGCTAACAAAACAGGATGGATTCCTCTTCCAATATTTATTATGTATATTTTTTTGAATATTTCGTACAATATTACTCCACAAGCGTGTGACAGATTTAAAGCAGGATAATCTAGTCCTGTAGGTATCCTTAGTAAAATATCTGCAAGACTAATCTCATCATTAGTTAATCCTCGAGATTCTCTCCCAAATAAAATTGCGATATTTAAGGGATTAGCTGAATTTGGAAATGATAAATCCATAGGAAATATTGCTAATCTCTTTATATTAGAATTTCTCTCTCCTTTTGCCGTAGTCGCAATAACCAAATCAAATTGTTTAAGTAAATTCTTATATTCAGACATGTGATCTTTTTGATCTTCTACTTCTTTAATATCAGCACCCATTAGAATCTCTTTTCCATGCATGGCAAATCCTTGAGTTTCATAGCTGAAAATATTCTCCCTGCTTTCAATTGGATTAAAAATTACCAACTTATTGAAATTAAAATTTCGCATAACACGAGCTATGGATCCTATATTTCCAGCATGTTCAGGACGCACTAATACTACAGTAAAAGTTAAATTTTTGTATTCTTCGGCTCTTTGAGTTTCATGATATGAATCCAAATCTCTTTTGAGTTTTTTTTTATTCAACTAAGCTTACCTCATTCTATACTATTGAATTTCAACTTTGACAAATTAAGACAAGACTAAAATTTTCATATAATATGATGTCTCAAAATAAAAAGGAAATTAAAAAAAAAGAACTTTTAGGAATTATTAAAAAACTTACCTCAGTGGAGAATACGGTAATGCATATAAGGGAACAATTCTTTCTTTCGGTGCATTTTCTCGAAGTTGTCGAACCCATTGTTGATCATTACTAAAAGGACGATAAGCCATAGCTTCAGCACTAAATAACACATCTCCCTTCCATAAATCAATTACTTCATTTGGGCTTCCTGCAATTGGGCGCCAACTAGCGATAATCGGAACAACTTTATATCCTGCAGATACTCCAGCGATAAAATCAGACATTTTACCGGGATTTACTTCGAGAATCGCCATACTGTAGACTTTGAGTGGTGATTTCTGGCTTTCTTCTATTGCTTTATGCAGTACTTCTGGTGGGACTGCACCTATTGGTTCTAGTAATCGAGTGCGACGTTCTGGAGCAAAAACCTCTAATTGAGCCGTATATTCACCCCATTCTCTATCCTGACTAGCATTAATGCGAAAATTCTTCAAGGCTTCTATTTCATCAAACTCAAATATTTGAGTTGTCTGCATAACCCATTCGTAATTCCCATTCCAAGCAGCTACTAAACGTGCTCCAAGACGTTTACATGCTGGTACTAATAATTCCTGGGCGATCTTAATATACGAGTCACGAATATCTGGGCTAGCCGGTGTAATATTAAGAGTTTGTTCTAAATAAATCATTTTTCAAATCTACCTTAATTTCTATTATTTTTATACTATATACAAACAATTTATAATTTTATCCGATTCAAAGAAAGATGATTTTTAAAGTTTTTAATGTAATTGAAAGATATAAATATGTATAAAATCATTAGGTAGTTAAAATTAAGTTGGATAGAATTTAATTAATGCCTGTCTATAGAAATATCGGAGAATTTCTCGAATTTATTAACATCAGTAATGAAGAATCCACGTTATTTGAATGGAAACCAGAAAAATCTTTCAGAAGATTTGATTTGGATCTCAATATTGTTAAAGAAAACCCTGTAAGCGATATATTTTTCCATAAAGATAAAGGAAATATGAAATTGGCTTACATTCGAAGAAATGGCTTACTCTATACTGTCGGAGCGCATATTAGAGTACAATTTCAGTTATTAGAAGCACTGCTTGAGCATGTAAGTTTTAAATTTCATGAAATGTACGATGTGGAAGTAATTATGTCTTATGGAGATTTCACTCCTGCAATGTTTAATGGTTTTAAAGAAGTTATCGAAGACATTATTAAAAATTTTGCTGATTTAGGTTTAGTTAAAAGGATCATGGTTGAATGTAGAGTATGTAATACAGTTCTTCCTTTATTTGTTAAAAAAAGTATGATTGAAAACGCCGATTCTTATCCTGTACCTATTGTGTATGTTCATGAAGGTCACGCTATATTATGTTTTATTGACCAGAATTTTCATCATCGTGGTGTAGAACTTGTAAATATTACTGGATAAAAGAGTAGTAATCTAAACTTATTTGCGTTATAATTCCATTTTTATTTATAGGTTAATAAGATTGGAAATAATTATTAAACCTTTAAACCTTTAAATTATTATGGCAGATAATCAGAAATCGAATGATGACCCTATTTTTGAGGATATTGTCAAAAAAACAAAAACAGGAATAACATTTCCAAAAAATCTAAGAGAGTTATTATTTGAAGAAGACTCAGAGGTATTCTTTAAGCTAAGTGTTCCTAAAGAAAAAAATAAAATAATTCTGGAATTTATAACTGAAGAACACGCAAAAGAAATTTCAAAAAAAATAAAAGCAAAACAGCCAAAAATAGTTAGAGCCACAAGTGATAAAAAATCTATTAAAACTGAAAAATCTGGTCAACCCAGTCCTGCATGGGGGGAATATTTTGTTTATGATTTTGAAGTAAAGGATAAGATACAACCAATATTAGAATCAGCCTTCTATAAATTCGCTGAGACACCCGTCAATTTAGAGGATGCCATGGGCAGAGTCAAGTACGCATTAGTTTCATTTCTCTCATCCACTAAAACAGAAAATGCCAAGCTGTATTACTCAGTTGAAAAGTTTCTAATTGATATTATAAACAAGTTTGATCAACCTAATTTACTTGATTGGATTTTCGATAAGATTGTGCCCAATATTGAGAGTAAATTTCTTTATGAACAAGCACTATTAGAATTAGTTGAGGTTAGTCTTCAATTTAGAAGATGGGAGAAAGCAGAATTATATATCTTTTATGTATTAAAAAATATTGATGTTTATGCAAAATCCGAAATGTATAATATAATGAATAGTTTTAAGCAACTTGTTAATAAAATAAAACATCTCGAGCGAACCGATAAAATAGATATTATACTAAAAGAAAAATTAATGGAGTATGGAAATGAAGTGCTTGAGGATAATGATACAAAAATCCAAGTTGTTGAGTTCCTTGAAGATCTGAAATATATAGAACTTGCATATGATCTTGCGAAGAAAATTCAGGTAAGTTTACCTCCTGAAAGCGTTAAAGTGGAGGATATTAGAAAGATAGTAAGAAGATTACATTCCACACCAATATCTGAAAATAAACCTGAATCAAGTTTAGATTATGATTTAGAGGAAGACGACAAGGAGGAATAAGATTTAGATTAATCTTCGTCTTCTTCGCGTTTTCGTTGAATATTTTTCATTTCTTCTTCTACTCTTTTCATTTCTTCTTCTTTAATCTTTTGTTCTTTCTGTTCAATAGTTTTTTGCTTTAGTTCTAACTCCACTTTAGATAACTCCTTTTCCTTTTCAATTAACTCTTCTTTTAATTTTAGAGCCTTTTCTCTCTCCAAAATTTCTTTTTCCTCTAATTCTTTCTCCTTTTCCTCAATTTCTAATTTTTTCTTTTTGATCTCAAGGTCTTTCTTTTTTAATTCAAGCTCTTTATCAATGATTTCTGATTCTTCTTTTTTCAATTTTTTAGGAAGTTTTACTTTTGGGAGCTTTTCTTTAATTTCAGATTCTTCACCAATTTTATTTATCAACATCTCCTCTTTTAACTTCAATGCTTCCTCTTTTGTTTGAATCACTTTCTCTTCAATTTCTTTCTCTTTTTCCTCTAACTCTAATTTCTTTTTCTTTATCTCTAGTCCTTTCCTTTTCAGTTCAAACTCTTTATCTAAGATCTTATATTCTTCTTTCTCTAAATCCATAGGTGGTTGCACTTCTAAGGATATCTCTTCAGAAGGTGTTTCTAATTTACTCTTTTCATCCTCAACGATTTCCTCTATTTTTTCAACAGTAATTATTGATTTCAGAATAGTATCAATAGAGTTTTTTAATTCTTCATTTTCTGGAATATCTGATGATTTCTTAGCATAATCAGTTAAAATTTTTGTCACCAGCGTTGGAGATTTTTCACCGATAGTTATTAGAGTTTGTATTGCCTTTTCAACCACAAAATCTTTTTCATCAGTCAATTTTTCAACAATTGTGTTAATTAAAGATTCATCATCAATTTTTGCATCTCCACCTGTCATGTAAATTATTAACTGTAAATCTGCTTCACGTACATTTGGATCATCGGATTTCAATAAGTCTTCACTGTAAGGAAGGAATAAATCACATTCATTTTCACATATCGTTTTTAGTAATAATAAAAAGGTATATCTCAAAACAGAATCTTTCTTAGAAAGATTTTCTAGTATGGAGGGAATATCAATAATTAAATTTTCGAGTAAAAACCTTAATAGAGTTCTACCCCCATGAAGAGATAAAAGTGTCTCAAGGATATTTTCTAGCCTATCGATATAATTTTCTTCTGTTGAATCATTAAGATAAAGAGCAATAATGTTTACGGCATCATCAATTCTTCCATCCTTAACAAAATCTTTTATTGTTTTGATTTCTCCAATATTTGTTTCCTCTTCACTCATTATAACCACATAATTTACTTTTTTTTAGTCCACCCTAAGCACAAAATAATCTTGATAGATACGGTTTATAAAATTTAATACTAACTTTAAATCTCTAAATCTAAGAGGTACAGGATTTTCTTCTTCATCGTAATTACTAGTTTCAGTACTAAGATATAATATTATCTCTAGATTTTGATTTTTATCCATTTGTAAATGTATTTCATCACAATATTGAGTTAAAGCATTAAGATCTTCCCAAAATGTATTCCAAAAATATTGATCTGCTTTAGAATCATTTTTTATAGAAGGTTCTGTTGATATTTCATTTAACACATCATAAGGAACCTTAACAGTAATTTCTACATGTTTGGATTGTCTTTGTCTCAATTTCACTTCAGGGAAATTAATCCCAGAATAAAGCTTGCAAACTCCTTGTAATAACTCAAGATCAGGGATATTCTCCCGATTTGCATTACATAAAACATATAGTTCATTCAGAAATATAACATGAATCCTATCTTCAAATTTAAAGACTAAATAATTCTCTGTTAAAAGATAATCGAATTTTTCATTCCTATTGTGTATTCGATCATCAAAAATCTTAAACGCTTCCTCCCAATTTTTAAAAGACACAAACTTATTTAATTTACGATAATCTCCATGAAAAAATACATCCACAAAGTCAATCAGATATAGATAAGCATCATAAGGTCTATAAACGACAGTCTTATTTCTGAAAAACCTTTCAACAACACCTTTATGAACACTATAACAAAACTTAGGTAAATCATCTAATTTAAGACCATTTTTTATTCGAAGCTTAAGTAAGAATCTACGACTACAAAGGGGAGTTAGAGTACACTGAATACGGTCGATTTGGCATTCTTCAAAACAAAGTTTATCAATTCTATTCCTTAATAAATCTATTAATTCAGACTTAAATTTTGTGTCTGATTCATTGTTTAGAAAGTTTAAAATATCATCAGGTCGAATTTGCATCTTGGGAATCTTGGGAATTTAGCTTATCCTATTGAAAAAGAGTTATTTATTTCTAATATTTTTTATTGTTTTTATAAAATCCCTTTCAAGATGTTTAAGCTTTATAGTAATTGAATTATAAAGAGTTATTAACTAGTATTTCTTTTTTTTTTATATCGAAACCTTAGGATTAATATATCATGCTTCGTCAAGTTCATATCTTTTCTGAAAAAGAACATATTTTTGTGAAGGACTTTGCTATAGCTTTTGGAAGTGAAGAACTAAAGAATGTTCTAGAAACCATTAACAAATACATGGAAATGCCTATACCTGGTAAAACCATTAACAGAAAAATCTCAAATTTTCAAATCTTTCATAGAGGTAAAGACGGCTTATACTTCTTATTTGTAACAGACCTTGTTGATTCTCTTCAATACATGGAAGAAAAAATGGTAAAGATTATGAATAAATTCCAGGAGTTATTCCCAGATACTATAAAATTCAAAGAATCAACGGAACAGTTAGATGATTTCTTGAGTTTTCTTAATCAAGTTCAGAAAGATATGCTCTCAAAAATATCGATTATTGGGCCAACTAATGCAGGTAAAACAACACTTTATGATTTACTGAGAAATGATGATGAAAAGGAGATAATGGATTTTGCAAAATCATCTACTTTAAGCATTGATGAATTATTATTTGAAATTTGGGATTTTCAATTACGAGATAATTTTTCATTATTATGGTCTAAATTTGTTAGCGGTTCTGATTTAGTAATTCTGTTATTTAATTTAGCAAATTACCATTTAAAAATAATGAATCAATTTATGAATATTCAGAAAATGGATAGTAATTATTCTAAACTAATAATAGTCGGAAATAAACGAGATTTAGTAGCTGATGATGACATTAAACGAATTAAGAACGACTTAAATTTTTCTGATTTTGAGGAAATATCTTTAAATTCTCCTGATGCTAAATTACAACTTCAAGCTTTAATTAAAGAAGCTCTAGGATTAAAAAAAGAGTTACCAGAAAATTTTGAAGAAATAGTAAAAGAAGCAGAAAATTTGTTTGATGTAGGAAATATCATCCAAGCATTAGCAAAGTATAAAGAACTTGTAAAAATCGCAACCTTTTACCAAAATTTTGAACGTGTGAATCTATTTCAACAAAAGGTCTATGAACTTAGTGCGAAATTAAAAGAGCAGAAAGAGTTAAGGAGAGAACTTACGAAAGAAATGGAATTTGCCATTCCTAAAGAATTGAAATTTAAAAAGAAGATAAAAGTTAAACCTCTTCCCACTACTGCACCTACTGTTGAACTAGTTGGTCAAAAAGAATCTGAAGAAGAATTGCTTACCCCATCTCCAAAATCTGATAGTAAAATGGTTTCTTTTCAAAAATTAGAAACTAAACCATCAGGACTAAAACTTATTAAACCATCTGAAATACCTTCTAAACCGGTTAAACCTGTTATATTCGCAAAAAAAAAAGATGAAAAAACAAAGAAATCTGAAGTAAAAATGCCTATGGAATTGTTTCCTCCTCATGAAGAATTAGCTAAGGATATTAAAAAACCAAAGATCTCTGATTTTGCCAAAGAAGTTCAAAAGATAATTTCTGAAAGAGGAAGTTCACTTAGTTTGAAATTGTGTGAACAATTAGTCACAGATTTAGAACAATCCTTAGGACGACCCTTAACAACGGAGGATATTGAATTAGCTGCTGGTTTTTTTGTAAAACAAGAACAATCTGTCTAAACTAAATAAAATATAGTTCAACAAAAGTTCATATCTTACTTCTTTTAAAAGAATTAAATATTCTCAATATTATTAGAAAAACTTTAGTGCAAAAGTACTACTATTTTCTTTAAATATAAAATAAAGGTTTTGAAAATGAGTGCTATAAAAGAACTTCGAGAATATT
>JAHQWI010000191.1 GCA_029856085.1 Promethearchaeia archaeon
ATACCTTTCCTCCCTTTGTAAAAATATTATCCCATCCAGACATATAATTTTAAAGGATTAATTTTATCGATTAATGATCACATTCCCAGAAATATTGCCCATATTTCTCTTTAAATGCTTCTGCTACTTCATTTACTTGAGGTCGAATAAACTCATATCCGTCTTTTAAAGTTTCATAAGTAACAGGTAAATCCCCTAACATTTCACCGTCCACTTGACATAAATATGATTCGTCTTCCGGGTTTAACATTTCGATTCTAACTTTCTTACTCTGATATTCAAAAATATTAGGATGGGGTGATAAAGAGCCACTGTACATTCTTTTAAATTGAAATAGTAATTTAAGTTTTTTAATATTTGCTATACTGATATCAAACAAACCATCATCAACTTTAGCTTTTTGACAAATATACATTCCACCGCCATAAGAGCCTCCATTGCCTACTGCAACTAGATTCACGTGTCCTTCATATGTTTCATTATCCATTATAACTTTGATTTCTTTACTTTTCCATGCAAACAGTGCCTTAAGAACCATGGCATTATAATTTTTTACTTTGGTTTCATTTACTCTTCTTGCAACCTCAGCATCAAACCCTTGACTTCCCACACCAAGAAAATATCGCTTAATTCCATCATCTTTGAGTGCTAAACCAACGTCACATTTACCTGTAAAACCCTCCGCAATTATTTCACATGCTCTTTTAATATCTGCTATAATTCCAATTACTGCGGGTACATCATTCCCAGAACCCATAGGAATAAAACCACATAATACTCCCGTATTAGAGCTAATGACTCCATGAAGAACTTCATTACATGTTCCATCGCCTCCTGCTCCAATAACGCGATATCCATCTTTTGCTAATTGAGTGGCTAATTCTATAGCATGTCCTGCATAATCTGTATCAAATAATTTATAAGATACGTTAGAATTGTCTAGATATTCACTTGCAAATTCAATAGGTCTTTTACCTTTTTGTTGCTTTCCAGCAAGCGGATTACAAATAATAGCATAATCTTCCATTTTTATCACTTCGTATTTTAAGTAACTGAATTTTAAATTTTAAAATAATTATATGATCACATTGAATAATAAAGTATTTAAGACTTTATTTAAATACACTCTAAAAGCAGTAGTTAGGATTTTTTACTTCCGCCATTCATTTCCACATTCTGCACAGCAATTCTTCTTGCCGTATATTCGCGGATAATCCATTAAAATAATGTTTTTATCATCTACTTCATGAATTAATCCCTCATTTCCACAGCTAGGACATTTCCTACGTCCAATGGGGTTCTCAAGTACTACCATACTATTATTATAACTTTCTTGTATCTCATCAATATTTCCTTCTAATATTGATTCTATACTTTCTGATAAGGGCTCACTTTGAATTGATGCTTCGGTCTTTTCTGTGAGATAATCTTCATTAATCATAATTACATACCCCTTAACTATTGAATTTATCTCCTCATTTTTAGGTAATCTGGCATATTTCTCCTGAAAATTTTCGAGAAAATCTTGAGCATCATTATAATCGATAATATATCCCTTTAACTTTATTAGTTCAATAATCTCTTGTATGATTTCTTGTTTACTTGATAGTGTTACTTTTTTCTGTTTTACTTGTTTAGATAAATTTAAATCATTTTCTAATTTTGCCCATATTTGCCTAATTTGATCATCTCTTAACCAATCATTTATCTGAATATAGACCCTTCTTTCCGGTTCTTGTAATATAGTTATCCTATTATCTTTTTGCTCTTCTTTATCTATATCTTCATTGAAGTAACTTATACGGAGTAATGTCTTCCCTAACCTTTTTGTATTAGTTGATAACATTAAATCTTTTTGTAAAATATGCTCTACCTTTTGTCGAATACCGTCATAATTCTGGCCATTCATATCAAATGATTGAGTTTTCTCAAACATTTAAAAAATCTTAACCCTATAACAGTTTTATAGTAAGTGATAATGAATGATTAAAATCAAGAATCTATTGTTTAAAATATTAATGCAAAATTTTACCTAAATTATTATAAAACAAAAAATATTCCCTACTTTAAAAGAAGGGCAAGAGAGCAAAGTCTTAAAATCTTTACATTTTTTTAAAGGGATTTGTCGACAGATTCATTGATTATAGAAAATTTTAATTAGGGTTTTAATTACATAGTCATTAAGACGATATAATTATAACTATGAAAAGAAAAAATATTAAAGCACCAGTCAAACATGAAAAGGAAACTTCATCAAAAAGAAAGATTGTTGTAACAATAATTTTAATTGGTGTTGCTTTTTCTGGAGCTTTTATAATTTATTTTATAATGCAAATCGCATTAAATACTAAAACACCAATGGTTGTCGTTGTTTCAGGCTCTATGGAACCTAGCCTACATAGAGGAGATTTGTTATTTTTAAGAGGGAAAGATGCTGAAAATATAAAAAATGGTACAATCGAAGGAAAAGAAGGGGATATTATTGTTTTTAATGCACGTGGATTATGGGTTAATGCCCCTAGTGATCCGATTGTTCATCGAGTTATCGATAAGATGTATGATAGTGAATGGTTATTCTTAACAAAAGGAGATGCGAACCCTAGTGAAGATGCTGCTTGGGTTTCAGAAACAAGAATTTTGGGAGTAGTTGTAGGAAAGATCCCTTATATAGGTTGGGTAAAAATCGTATTAACAGATTCAGGATTATTAATTCCTCTCCTTGTAATTGTCTCAGTATTACTCGTAGTTAGTTTAGTTTGGGACATGGCTAAAAAGGAAGATGATGAGGAAGAAAAAAATAGTGAAAAGAAAATTTATGACGAAGCTAATATTAAAAGAGAAATTGACATTGATTTCACTAAAGACAACTGAAGACGATTAGATTTATAAAATATTAAGTAAAATAATATTATACTAATAATTTTCAATAAAGTATCTAAAATCGATCTACTAAAATAAAACAGAAATTAATAGAAAAAGTGATAATTAGATGGGATGGACACCACCAACTAAATTTACCGTTTTTATATCCTTCCTCTTGATGGCATTTGGGCTATTTATCGTAGTTGACCTAGTATTTATGGCACCAGATTTTATAATAGTCCAGATAGAGTTAATTATCGGAGATTTCACTCAATATGAAACATGGGGCTTAATTGCAATAATTGTATTATTTCTCTCTTGGTTTATATTCTATCTTGGCGTAAGATTGGCAGGCTTATAATTCTTCAGAATAAATTTTCTTTTTTTTCTTTTTCTTACATTTGCGATTAATCTGATAATGAGATTTAAAATTTTTTTGGATAAAATCAATAGTATTCAGAATGAGTAATTGCTACAATTTATCCAAATTCTAAATTAATCAGACAATAAAGTTTAAAATATTTCTAAAATTTCAAGAAAATATTATTATCGTAATTTAAAATTAAAATTACGAGAAAACTTTAATACGTAATACGGAAACGCAAAAAAGCTATATTAAATATAGATATGCAAAAAATTAAAAACAAAAGAGGAAATAAAAATGTCAAAAGATGAAAACGCTGTATTTGTCGGTCGCCGTCCAACTATGAATTATGTGATGGCTACTATGATGATCCTTAACAAAGGTGAAGAATGTACTGTCAAAGCCCGAGGTAGAGCTATTTCTCATGCAGTTGATGTGTGTGAAATTTTAAGAAATAGATTCTTAAAGGGTACCGAGTATAATGGGATCACACTTAGCACCGAACAATTAGAAGGAGAAAATGGACAAAGTAACAATGTTTCAAGCATTGAAATTGTGCTATCACCACCAAAATAAAGAGATTTACATTTTCACTTCGCTTAAACAAAATAACAACCTTTATCTTTTTTTTTATAATTTTTTTTATAATCTTCCTACTCTTTAATAATCAAAAGGTTTAATTTGTGAATGTATAGCCTAATGGTTTAAAATCATGAAATTTATTTGTTTTCTAATAGAGCTTGAAGTACTGAAAATAGTGTATAACAAAAAGTCTGCAAATTTCAGTCTAATTAGTTTTTGAGAGTTAGAATTCCACTTATAAATTTTCCCACAAATTCAGTAGAAAAAAAGGAATTTCAAAATATTGTCCTAAAATTACAAAGATTTAATAATACAGTTGAAAAAATAATACTTAACAAAGAAATAATTTAATTCAATTTTAAACCGTATTTTAAAAAATCTTAAAAAAAAGAGGATGAGTAAGTTGGCAAAAAAGGCTGTAGAACCTTTATATGTAAAGTCTAAGATACGAGAATATATTAAAGCGAAGGATTGTAATACAAGCAGCGGAGTCCTTGATGGAGATACTTTAAATGGCATCATCATGGGCATACTTGATAAAGCTGTTGCGCGAGCAAAAGGAAATAACCGAAAGACTGTAAAAGCAAGAGATTTATAATCTTTCTTTTCAATTACTTTTTTTTTCTTTTTCTATTCCTAAATTTTCTCTTTTATTTATTATTATATTTATCTCCTTAGATAATACACCCAAAATCTCTTCTTTTTTATTCTATTCTGATTTTTTCTTTTAAATATATTAGTTGTATTAGTGAATAAAAACAAATATTTTCAATATTTTAAAGGTGATTTGAAAAAGTGTCTAAAGGATATGATTTAAAGAAAATTATTTCTAATTGGGAAAAAGAGGGTACATTAGAACAAAAAATAGGAGCTTTGGAAAAGATTCCTGAAAAATGTCTTTATTGTAATAATGGAACTATCGGGTACTGGGATGAAACCGATGAAGAGATAATATTTCAATGTAAAGTGTGTAAAGCATTCATAACGATTCCTTTTAGGAAGGATAAACTGAGATTTTATTTTATATCTTAGAAAACATCGAATTAAAAATCTATAAAATTATTCTGCAATGTTTTCATTATTAAAAATTTAATAGATTAATTTTAAGTTCTCACATTCATATTCATCATAATAAAAATTTATTAGTTTAAATTGGATATAAAATAAATACTTTAATCCTATAGGGCTAGAAAGTGAGTGAAAGTTTAAAAGTTAACGAAATACTTCAAAAAATTAAAGAAGCACATAATGATTTTAGTTTTAAAACTAAATTACAGGTTATTAAACATACCAAAAAGTTCACAACAGCTGGGAGACCTTATATTAACATCACTTTTAGAGATCTAACGGGTGAAATTCCAAATTTTAACAAATGGGCGAACAACGAGAAAGAATACCAACAAGAGATAAAAAATTTCGGAATTGGTAATATAATAGAGTTTATTGGCAAATATAAGGTAAAATTTGGATCAACAGACATAAGTGAACCTAAAAAATTAAACAAATCTGAATTTAATATAGATAATTTTGTTAAACCACCTCATATTGATAAAGCATACCTGATAAAGAAAATAGAAGATACGATTCTAAGCCTACAGAATGCTAAATTAAGAGAATTATTAGAAGAAATCTTTTTGGATGAAGATATAAAAAACAAATATATAGAATGTCCTTCCTCAGTAATTCACCATCATAATTATAAACACGGGAATTTAGAACATACAGTTGGAATGATTAACATCTTTGATACGTTAGTGAGCTATTATAAAAGAAATACATTATTAGACGTGGATTTAGTTTATACTGGAATAATTTTACATGATATTGGAAAAATTTTTGAATTTTATTTAAATAATGGTTTACCTATGAAAACTGTTGAAGGAAAATTACATGGTCATTTAATCTTGGGCGATAAATTTGTTTCAAAGGTTTTTAAAAGAATTGGTGATTTTCCTAAAGATTTAGAAAACAAAGTTCGGCATTTGATCTTAAGTCATCATGGAAAGAAAGAATGGGATTCTGTAGTCGAGCCGCAAATAGATGAAGCCATAATATTACATTATTTAGATATGATAGATTCACGGTTTAAACTAAATAATTAATATTTTCTTTCCAATAAGCAATTGTTAATATTTTGATCTTAATTTTTATTTAAAAAGAGAGAATTCAATAAGCTATTAATAAAAAATTAAATATTTGCCTAAAAACTGTTAAATCTATTGAGTCTAAATGATTTATTAACAAAAAAGATATATAATGAAAAACTAGCATCGAATTTACAAACATGTGTGCTGAAAAAAGAAAAAATCCATTGAAAGAATGCGTGGAATTTATAGAATGCCGTAAATTGGGATATTCCAAAGAAGATAAACCATATTCTTCTGATCCAGAAGAAGAAACATTTGAGATTCAAGAAGATAAAATATTCGAAATTCTAAAATGTAATGACATAAATGTTAAGAATATTGGATTTGTAGATGGTGGAAATGGTCCTATTCTAAGAAGCGCAGACTTTAATATAAGCTTGAATCGTGTAGCGGGAGTATTATTCTCATCAAGTAGATGGACTAAACCTATTAAAACACCTGTGAAAATAGAGTTTTATAGCGCAACCGTCCTGGATGTTCTTGATGATAACACATTAGCTTATATTACACACTTTTTTCCAAGAGAACCTGAATTCTCAGAATATCTGCCTAAACATGAATTGAAATTTTCTATAAACGATCCTTCTATAAGAGAAGGAAGATTCCGTTTACCAAATATCGATGTTTTTGGGGGTATTGCTATGAGGTTCGCTGAATGGACATATGCAAATAAATTTATTTCAAACGAACTTGATGAGGGAAGTATTTTTCTGAGAGATGGTTCACTTCAATCTGGCTATACTGGGGAGAATGAAATCGCTGAAAGTTTATACAAAACAGCAAGAAAAAAGGGAGTAATAGTTACAGGGCTTTCAAAGACTTGTCGATTAATCACTCAAACTGGAAATTCATTAAATTCATTAGTTCATTATATGGGTAACAAAAAATTTCCAGATAGTGCGTGGTATTACCATCCTGTATATAGAATCACAAAAGCTCAAGAACAAGCTGATTTGTATTTTGTAAAATTACATAAAAATTCATATTATTCGTTTCGATTTGATATTTTATTGGATCAAGCGAAAAAAATGTCTGAAGATCAGCGTGAAATGATTATTTCTAATCTAGCAAATAATTCTAACGATCTCTCTTATCCAGGCTACCCGTATGGCCTCATTAAGGCAGACCAGCTTGCTGCTGTTAGTTTTAAAGAATTGGAACCCCAAAAAATTCAACTAATTGCAGAATTTAATCAAGAAGATTATAATGAATTTATCTTACCACGTCTTCGATCGGTAAATGCGCATGATTTATTAAATATAATAAGAAGATAATATAATAGTAATAGTGTAAAAAATGGTGGATTTAGGAAAAAAAATAGGAAGTTTTGTTCGTGGTACCTCTTTAGTTAAATTAATATTAAGACAGAAATCAGATCAAGAATTTGAGTTAGGGCAACTTTTTATTGCTGGTAAGGATAGAAAAGAGTATAGCATTTATCAAATCAAGGATCTATTTTATGGTAGTCAAATTCCGGATAATGTTCTTGAATTAATGGCGGGTTATGGACTAGAGAGAGATAGGTCTGATTTGAAAGTATATGAGCCAGAATTAAGAAATTATGTTTTAGCTCTAGCAAGACCATTAGTATTTGTTAAGGAAAATAAATTATTATTGCCGAAGCGACTGCCTAGCTTCTTCTCAGATACTTTTGACATTGATGATGGTCATTTGGAATTTTTTAAGGAAGAAAAAATCGAGAATCCATTAAATTTTGGAAAAATCCGCTCTGGTTCTAAGGTTCTAAATACAGAGGTGAAACTTGAAGCAACAGATGTTTTAAGGCATCATATTCTAATTCCAGCAACTACAGGTAGAGGTAAATCGAATTTAGTTAAAACAATTCTTTTTAACTTAATGGAAAATGAAAATTGCGGTAAATTAGTATTTGATCCTCATAATGAATATTATGGAACTGGAAGTCAAAAGGGATTAAAGGAACATCCTGAAAGTTCAAAATATATCGATTTTTATACGATAAGACCAATTCCTGGGCATCTAGATTTAAAGTTCAATGTGAAATTAATAGAACCAATACATGCAATGGGGAGTCTTAATTTTACTCAACCTCAAATAGAGGCTTTAATTGGTTTTTATCGATTACATAGGGAGACGTGGATTCAAGCAATTTTTAGTGATGATACTGGTATCTATGGGAGACCGGGAGGACTAGCACAGGGTACTTTGGATGTTCTTAGAAGAAGATTATCAATTTTATTAAATCTTGGATTTGATGAAGATAATAACATTATAGAAAGGGGTATTTATACTTTAAGTGGATATGAATCAACTATCAGTAATATAGTGAACTCTTTAATTGAAGGTAAAACCGTAATTGTTGATACCTCTTTATTCGAAGGGGCTCGAGAGATATTTATAGCAACTATTATTGTAGAGAACTTATTTAATGAGTATAAAAGATTTAAATTCAAAGATGAATTGGGAGATAAACCCGTTATAACTATTATATTAGAAGAAGCACCTAGAGTAATAGGGAAAAAAGTATTAGAAACGAGAGATAACGTTTTCGGTAAAATTGCAAGAGAAGGTAGAAAGTTTAATATTGGATTAATTGGAATTACCCAACTACCAAGTTTAATCGATAGAGAAATCTTAGCAAATATGAATACTAAAATAATTCTCGGAAATGAAATGGGTCCGGAAAGAAGAACCTTAATAGAAAGTTCTGCTCAAGATCTTTCGGATGATAGCCAAACAATTGCAAGTTTAGATATTGGCGAAGCTATCGTTACATCAAATTTTACTAAATTCGCAGTACCAATTAAGATACCCTTGTATGAAGATTTATTAAAAGGCCAAATAGATAAAGTTAAATCTGATAAAAAAATAAAAAAAGCATCTCCCGGATTTTAAGATAATAAATATTTAAAATGAAGTTAATAATGAAAGTTAAATTTGCTCACATTTCTGATGTTCATTTAGGTGCTTGGCGAAATGAGCGATTAAATGAGTTAGGGTATAAGGCGTTCGAAAAAACCGTGAATAATATCATTGATGAAGGTGTAGATTTTGTTATTATAAGTGGTGACTTATATGATGTTAGTAATCCAAAAGTAGAAGTGGTGGATTTAGCAACTCAAGAATTAAAAAAATTGAAAGATCATGAAATCCCCGTATATGGAATTATGGGTTCTCATGATTTTTCCCCTTCGAATAAATCAATGATTAGACCATTAATTTCCGCGGGACTGTTTATGGATGTATCTAAAGGAGATATGACTGAAGAGGGGAAATTAAAATTAAACTTATTCCAAGATCAAAAGACTAAAATTAAATTAGCAGGATTAAGGGCGAGAAAGCGTAGCTTAGAAATAGAAGATTATCATATTTTAGATAGAGAATCTCTTGAAGCTGAAAAAGGTCCGAAAATTTTTATTCTGCATACAATGCTAAATGAATTGAAACCTAAAGAATTTAAAGATATGGAATCTGCTCCGAAATCTTTATTACCTCAAAATTTTGACTATTACGCTGGAGGTCATCTCCATAAAACACTTCCAGATAAATTGAAGGAGGGAGGAATTTCTCTACAAATCAGTGAGAAAAATAACATTATTTATCCTGGTTGTGTTTTCCCTACAGATTTTAGAGAGCTTGAAAGAATTAAGCATGGTGGTTTCTGTATTGTATCGGGTGAAATTAAAGGTGAAAAACTAGATCTAAAAGTTAAATTCAACCCAATCAAAGTAATCGATATAGAAAATATATCTCTAGATTGTACCAATAAATCAGTTTCTGCAGTTCTAAGTAAACTGAAAGATGAATTATCTAATAGAAATTGTCAAGATAAAATCGTAACTATCAGATTATTTGGACCATTATCTTCGGGTAAGACATATGATATAAAATCTAACGAAATCATTCAAAATTTTAAAGAGAAAGGTGCTTATGAAGTTTTAATTAATAAAAATGCTCTTACAACAGTGGAATACCAAGCGATAAGTGTTTCTGCAGGGAAAACTAATGAAGAAATTGAAGCAACTTTAATAAAAGAACATGCGAATAAAGTTAAAATAAAGGACTTTCCAAATGTTAAGGTAGAAAAAAAAATATATCAGCTCTTAAACACGCTTGGAACAGAAAGGCAAATTGGTACAAAAGTAATGAGTTATAATGAGTCTCTAAAACAAACATTTCTAAGTATATTTGAAATCCAGAAAACTAAGGAGCGTAAACAATGATATTAGAGTCAATTGAAATAACAAATATTCGAAGTATTAGAAACCAAGATATTGAATTTCCTTCATCTACAATGCTATTTTTTGGAGATGTAGGAAGTGGAAAGTCATCAGTTCTAAAATCCATAGAATTTGCATTATTTGGGACATTGGTTCATGGGGATTTAAGTGGTGATTCTCTCTTAAGGAGAGGGAGAAACACAGCTTCAGTAAATTTAACATTTTCTATTGATGGTAAGAAGTATTCAATTAAACGGAGTTTATCAAAAGATAGAAAAGGAAGAGTTTCTCAAAAAGAATGTGTATTTACCGACCATGATAATGGAACAAGAACAACTTATGCTCCTACAGATATGCGAAGGAAAATATTATCTTTACTTTCATATTCGGTATCTCGTTATGAAAAGGCGACAAAACTACCATTATTCAGATATACGGTATATACACCTCAAGAACAGATAAAAGAAATCATTCAAGCAGATCCAGATGATCGTTTTGAGATATTAAAAGAAGTCTTTGGTATTGAAAAATATGAGATTACCCTAAGGAATATAGAAATCATTAAGGATTACTTAAATGATAAATTAAGAGAATTTAAGATTAAAATTGAGCAGATTGGTGAACCTGAAGAAGATATACTTCAAAAGGAAAAAGTAATAGAAGAAACAAAACAGCAAATCAATGATAAAGAAACCGATATTAAAAAGAAAGAGAATAAAATAAGTTCTCAAGAAAAAATTATTGAAGAAATACAAAAAGATTTAGATATTTATTCTAAGAAAATAGTGCAAATTGAAAATAAAGAATCTAATATAAATGAATACAAAGCTAAACAACGTAAAAATAAATCATCACTGAATAAAATTCAAAAAGAAATCGCTGGAAAAGAAGAAGAACTAAATAATTTTAAAGAAATTAAAGTTAAGACAGAACTCAGCGAAGATCAATTAGAAAATCAATTGGAAAAAATACAAAATTTAAAATCTCAAAAAGAAAAAGAAATAACTGTCGTAAAAAAAATTTTAGCAGATGTTGATAAGTTATTAAAGGAAGGCAAGTGTTCTTTATGTGGACAAGCGATTCATGAGAAAGACAGATTTGAAAAAGAATTTCAAGACGCAACATTAAAAGTAGGAAATTTTTCAAATGAAATTGATGATTTAACTCAAAAAAATAATGAACAAAAGAAATTACTTAAAATTATACGCGAATTTCAAAAAGTTAAAAATAAAAGGGATTCATTAAGCAGTCTAATCTCAGAAAAGAGGAAGAGAGAAGCAGACTTAAACACTCTAATAAAAGAGTTGTTTGAGAAGATAAATCGTAATCAAGAAGAGATAATGGCGATATTATCAGAATACAAAATTTCTAACTTGCTTAAATTTAAGAATTTTGGAGAAGAAATAAAAGTTAAACTAAATGCTGAAAAAAAATCACTAAACAAACTGAATTCCAGTAAAGAATCATCTGGAAATGAACTTAGCGCTCAAAAAAAGAGTCTTGAATATCTACAGAAAGAATTAGTGGAGCTAAATTCTAATATCCAGTTAAAAAAATCACTACAAGATGATTTAACGTACTACTCTCAATTAAAAAATTGGGTTGGTGAGCAATTTCCTATATTAATTAGAGATATTGAAAAAAAGATTCTCTCTTCAAGTGCTCATCATTTTAATTCTTATTTTAAAGAATGGTTTCATGAATTAGTAGAAGATGAAAATATAGAAGTTGAGATAAGAACTGACGACTTTCAACCAATTGTATATGTTAACGGTTATATATCCCCCTTTAAGGATTTATCTGGAGGAGAAAAAAGCGCACTTTCCTTAGCTTACCGGTTAGCTTTAAATAAAATTATTAACGAGCGATATCAAGAAGTTAAAACAAAGGATCTGTTGATCTTAGACGAGCCAACCGATGGATTCAGTCAGCAACAAATTAATCGAATGCAACCAATTTTTGAGAAATTAAATACATCTCAAATGATAATAATTTCTCATGAAAGGAATCTTGATTCTTTTGTAACTGATATATTTAACTTTAAAAAGGAAAACCACATAACCAGAGTTACAAAAGAAAGTATATAATATTAATAAGAATTTTTCTCGTCAAAAAATAACTCCTTATCATCTGATTAATTTTTCTTTTAAATATAAAGAGAAATAAGATTCTGCAATAATTAAAAAATTGACTATGAGAAAAAATGAGTATAGAATCAAATAAAAAAAATGAAAGTAAGAAAAGGAATAAATCTTTAGATCTAAATTTTAAATATTTCAAAATTTATATTCAATGCCCTTATTGTGGTGATGTAATAAAAATTAATCCAGAAAGAAAATATCTTTGTAGATCATGTGATCATATCTTTACAGAAAATGAGATAAGAGAAAAATGTGGCTTATAATTCATTAAATTAAAATATTCAATATATTTATTTAAACACAGGGAGAAGACCACGTCTATAAATTTCAAAAAAAATCATTGCTTCATGGAAAGCATCATCCAGAGCGCGATGTTTCTCAATATAATCGGAATTCGGAAAGAAATAGTTCCAAGCCTCTTGGCATTTTGGCCATTTAAATTCTTTGGTACCTCTCGGAAATGGTATCTTGAGGATATTTGTAGCAGTTAACATTATGCAGGGAAGTTCATTAGGCACATTCATTCCTCGAGCTTTTAGAAATCCTAAATCAAATGACTTGTTAAAAGCTGTTATGTTATATTTAGTTAAAATATCTTGTACATCCGTCATTATATCGTCAAATAAAGGGGCATTTTGTACGACTTCAAAAGTAAGATCTGAATTTTCAAAAATCCAAGAGTTTCTATATTCTTCTCCAAACGTCTGTTCCTTTACAACAGAGTCAAATAGAACTCTTGATTCACCTGTTAATAAATTCAATTCAACAATTCCAATTTCCAAGATTAAGTCATATATAGGATCCAAGCCTGTAGTCTCTAAATCTATGATAGCTACATCCAAATCTATTCACTCATTATTCCGAATTTATAATATTAAGCTATAATAACTGGTGGTAAATATAATAATATATTAATCTTAAAATAGAAATTTATTTATCTTCTTTTAACTAATTTTAAATTTCTTATTTATACTTCAACAGTCTGCTATTGAAGTAATGAAAAGATAAATGAAATAGTAATTTTAGATTTGATTTAAATGATTTAGCCTTTATTTCAATTGTTTTATTTTCGTGATTTATCCTTTTTCAATAATTCATCTGCTGTTTGAAAAAGAGATTTTTGTTGTTTATCAGACACCTTTTTAGTTTGATCCTTTTTTGATCTGATTTGGACGGAAGATTTTTGATAACCTTTAGGATTCAACTCTGAAATAAAAGGGGAAAGTCGCATAGTTTGATATCCTCTAGAACCTTGAACGATAGAAGGTGATATTAGATATAGTTGATCTTTAGTACGTGTTATGGCTACATAGAACACGCGACGCTCTTCCTCGAAACCTTCAGGATCTCCCTTTACTCTAGAAGAAGGAAAAGAATCTTCACATAACATTGGAATGAATACTACTCTCCATTCAAGACCTTTTGCTCGGTGAATAGTAGATAAAATCAAGGGTTTTTCTTCTTCCATTGTGCTTCCAGCTAAAACTGTTTTAGATTCTAAATTGGATAGGTTCAAACTCAGATTTTCTAAAAGTTTGCGAATAGTTGGAAAATTGTTTGCATATATGCTTAATTGATTTAAGTCGTCTATTCGATCTTGCCAATTATCAAATTTTGATTTGATATAATCCTCTAAGACTGACATTAATTTTTTAATTGTATCGGAAGGTGTGTCTTCTGGATTAAATCCCACCAACTTCTTTGTGTGGGATATTATATTTTTTATACCTTCTTTTGAGATCCGAGATCCTTTTAATTTTTCGGCATAGAACATCTTATTAATTAACAGTTCTATTGGATTTTCAACCTTGGAAATTTGTTCAAAAATTTTTATTCCTGATGAGGTTCCTATACCTTGAATGATAGAAAAAATACGAGACCATGAAATTTCATCATATGGATTTTCAATTATTCGTAAATGTGCTATCATATCTTTAATATGAGCTTTTTCGAAAAACGCTACTCCTGCTCGCACCTCATATGGAATATTTTTAGCTTTCAGTTCAAGTTCAATTCTTAATGAGTGGAAACCAGCACGAACAAGAATAGCCATATCCTTTAAATCATACCCCTCTGAGCGTAATTTTAATATCTGATTTGCAATAAAGTAGGCTTGTTCTTTATCATCTTCCAAGTTAACTTGAAATGGAAGTATTCCTTCAGGACGAGTTGTTCTCATAGATTTTTTAAACTGCTTTACATTGTGTTGAATGGAGTTATTTGCTAAAGCTAAAATCTGTGGAACACTTCTATAATTATAGGTTATAGTATAGCTCTTACATTTCTGGTATTTTTTTTCAAAATTCAAAATATTTTGGAAATTAGCTCCGCGAAAAGCATATATACTTTGAGCATCATCTCCAACTGCTATTACATTATGATCTGGGTTTTGTTTTACTATTTTATATATAATCTCATCTTGGATATGGTTAGTATCTTGATACTCATCAACAAGAACATATCTAATCTTCCTCGCAATTAGCTGAGCAACAGCTCTCTCATCTAATAATTGATTCCAATATATTAAGAGGTCATCGAAATCGACCAGATTATCTTGAGCTTTTTTATCCCTATAGATTTTAAAGACTTCTTCTAATTTTCTAATGACATCTTCACTATCGAATTGAGAATATTTCCAAAGGATTACATCCTGAATTGATTTATTACAATTAATAGAAAAAGACAAAACAGCCTTTGCCATTCTAGAATTAGGAAAACGTTCTTCTATTTCTTTTACATTAGCTTTCTCAATGGAAAGTTTCATTAATGCCCTTGCATCAGTTTCATCCATTATTGTATAATTTGGTTTCAAACCCAGCGTTTTTGCATACATTCGTATAAAACGATTTGCAATTGAATGAAATGTTCCACCCCAGATCCCTTTCGGTCGCTTGCCTAAAAGAGTTTCTACGCGTTCGATCATTTCATTAGCTGCTTTATTAGTAAATGTTACAAGCATTATTTCGCTTGGTTTTACTCCTGATAATAATAATTTGGCAACTGAATAAGTTATTGTTCTTGTTTTACCACTTCCCGCACCAGCAATTACAAGCATTGGGCCTTTGATGTTATTGATGATTTCAAGTTGTTCATCGTTTAAATCCTCCTCAAAATTTATATCATTATATTCTTCTATAACTTCTGGTTTCTCTATTTCC
>JAHQWI010000192.1 GCA_029856085.1 Promethearchaeia archaeon
GAAAAAAGCTTATCGCTTAAAATCGTAAGTATTATTCCACAATTAAAGGTAAATTATATTGATTTAAAACCTTTATGGTTAAAAATATATACTTACAAGATATCCCAGATTTGAGTGCCTAAATGATAGCTAGATTTATATACTTGAATTTCCTTTTTTAGAATTACCGATCCAATAAGAAGTATAGAATACAAAATTAATTCAAATTTGATGAATTATGAGTAGAAAATTAAAAAAGGTCAAAAAAAGTAGGATGAAAGAATTATCTCCGAACTACACTCTTCGAGCACCTCCTTGCGATAAATATAGTACTTTTCAACCTGGGGGATTTAGTAAATTGTATCATCATTGTGAAGAAGCAAGAATGAAAAGATCATATCATTGGGTATATTCAGCGTTTAAAGCTGAGGAAGTGAATAAAAAATTATTAAATAATAAGATACAAGAAGAAATCCTTCCAGTAGAAACCTGTATAGAAGATGGAATCCTAATAATTAAAATAAGAGTTGATGATAAGCCAAAAGTTTTAAATATTGATTTGAAAGAATATTTGACAAAATATTTGACCAACAGTTGTTAGTGGTAATTCTTCAGTAATTTCAAAGGATTTTGGAACTTCATATGGCGTATTTACTGCATATCTAACCATAATTCCGCAGTTCTTTTTATATTAAATACTCTTAAAATGTCTCTCATTCCAGATTTCTCAGCAAAAGCATTGACTTGACTCATCGTGTCTAAATTTCCAACAAGTTGAGCAACTTTTCGACATCCTTGCTGCATTAACCATCCCTGGACTTTTTGATTAAGGGTTTCTACATCGGTTGGAAGTGGTTCACACTTACTTAAATCACCGATAATAATGAAACCAGAGCTCAATTCACCAAAAGTTTTAAATATTGATTTGAAAGAATATTTGAGTATTGCTGAATAAATCGTATATAATATAGCTTAGCTTATTTAAACGTTGATGCATATTAGCTTAATTTCGAACCATTCATCTGTATAAATTAAACTTTATAATAAGTCACGTTAAATATTATATTATCAATTTTGAAAAAGATTTGATTGTGAAAAAAAATGATGCAAGAAATGTCATACAAAGATAGATTTTGGAAAAAAAATTATGATCCTGGGATTGGAGATGTAGATCCCAAGGAATTTGAAACATCATTTACTCAAGCAATAAGAAGAACATTTGAAGAAGTTCCTGATAAAGCGGCTTTCTTTTTTTATGGTACTGAAGTCTCATATAGAGAATTAGACAAGCTCTCAAATGAATTTGCTAATATGCTGATTGAAAATGGATTTAAAAAAGGAGATGTATTAGCAATATGCCTTGTAAACATACCAGAGTATGTAATTGGTGTTTTAGGGGGCTTAAAGGCAGGATTAATAATCTCTGGAGTTTCTCCACTTCTCTCAGCTGTTCAGATCCAATATCAATTGAACGATTTAGGATCCGGTGAAAAACAATTAGCGCTTCTATCGTTAGATGCTGTATTTGCCGGACACATAACAAAAATTTATGATAAGGTTCCCGCACTCAAACTAGTTGTTGCTACTAGTATTGGTGGCTTCATGCCAAAAATGTTAGCAAGGTTGGGAAAGATGTTTGGTAAAATTCCTAAGGGAAAGATCACCCCACTAGAAGGAATAACTGTTTTTGGATATCATAAAAATGTTAAAGGAAAATTCTCTGATGAGTTACCAGATGTTAAAGTTAGCCCAGATGATATAGCTTTTATTCAATACACTGGAGGGACAACAGGACCCCCTAAAGGAGCTATGTTAAGCCACAGGAACTTCGTTTCTGATGTTAAAATATTTCAACATTGGCTTAGTTGGGAGTTTGGTAAGGATTTTGGTTTATCAGGATTTCCATTTTTCCATATTGCAGGATTATTTACTTGTGCTAATGTAATAATGTTAGGTTGGAGTCAAGTTTTAATAGCAAATCCAAGAGATACAAACCACATCATTAAAGAAATGTTGAAATACAGACCAAGTGTATTAGCTAACGTACCTACACTGTATCAAATGCTCATAAAGAATCCAAAATTTAAAAAGATCGATAAGGAAATGATTGATTTTGTAATTTCAGCAGCAGCACCGTTCCCAAAGGAATCACAGGAGGTACTAGAAAGCGTTATTGGGGAAGGAAAGTTGATAGAATTATATGGAATGACCGAAACTTCACCTCTAACAATTGGAAATCCTTCAAAAGGTAAAAAGAAGCTAGGTCATGTTGGCCTACCATTCCCAAATGTAGATTTCAAATTAGTTGATCCCGATACTGGAGAAGAAGTGCCTATTGGAGAACCAGGAGAAATTTGTATTCGAGGACCGATGCTAATGAAAGGATATTACAACAAGCCTGAAGAAACTAAAAATGCAATTGACGCTGATGGTTTCATGCACACAGGAGATATGGGAGCGATGGATGAGGAAGGATATGTTAAAATAGTAGATAGGACTAAAGATATGATTATCGTTGGGGGATACAAGGTTTTTTCCGCAAAATTGGAAGATACTTTAACCAAGCATCCTGCTATTGAAATGGTTGCCATAATCGGTGTTCCGAATCCAGATAGACCTGGTTCTGAGATTGTAAAAGCGTTTATTCAACTGGATCCTAACTATAAGTATGATGGTAATGAAGAAACGCTTAAGGAAGATATTTTAACATTTGCCAAAGAAAATTGTGCGCCATATGAAGTTCCAAAATCCCTTGAAATTACTGAAGAATTACTACTAACTACTGTCGGTAAAGTAGATAAAAAATTATTGAGAAAGACTTAATTAAAGATAATTAATTATTTTTATTTTTTTGTTTTATTCAACTTTTTTTTCTTTTGTCTTGCTAATTAAAACTTTTTAACTGATTAGAGCTATAATAATTATTAACACTTTTTTATAAAAAATTAATAAGAATGAAGTTAAAATGGAACCTAAAATGGAAAATCCATATGCAAATAGATTTTGGCGTAAGAGTTGGGACGAAGGATTAACGGATCTTGACCCTAGCATTTGGGAGATCTCTTATACCGAAGCTATCCGAAATACTTTTGAAGAATTCCATAATAAAATGGCATTTACATATCAGGGATTAGAAATCATATTTAGTCAAATAGATGAATTCTCAAATCAGTTTGCTAACATGTTAATTGAAAATGGATTCAAGAAAGGTGATGTTGTTGGAATCAACTTACCTAATATACCTGAATATCCAATATCCCTTGTGGGGGCTCTTAAAGCTGGATGTATAGTTTCTGGTGTAAGTCCTCTCATGTCTGATGTTCAAATGCATTATCAATTGAATGATTTAGGAGCGGGAGGGAAAAATGTAGCTTTAGTCACTTTAGATGCTATTTTTGAACATAGATTAAAAAATGTTGAATCAGAATTACCACAATTAAAATTGGTAATCTGGACAAGTGTCGTAGGTTCTTTTCCGAAAGAACAACAAGAAAAAATCAAGGCAGTTACGGAAGTTCCATCAGGGGAGGTAACTCCATTAGATGGAAAAACAGTACTTGATTTTCACGATGATGTTTTAGCAAAGTATTTCAAAGATTTACCTAATGTTAAAGTCTCTCCGGATGATATTGCATTCATCCAATATACGGGAGGAACAACAGGTCCACCTAAAGGTGCTATGCTAACGCATAGAAGTTGTGTTTCAGACATATTGATTGTGCAAAAATGGCTTAGCTGGGAGAAAGGAGCAAAAATAGCTCTTTCAGGATTTCCTTTTTTCCATATAGCAGGCACATTTTTCTGCGAAAACTGTTTTTGGCTTGGATGGGGGCAAGTACTAATACCTAATCCACGAGATACTTTACACATTTGTAATGAAATGAAGAAGTATCAACCAACTGCTCTTGTAAATGTACCTTCTCTATTTCAAATTCTCATCAATACACGCAAGTTTAAAAGGTTAGATCACTCAAAATTAGAGATTTGCATTTCTGCCGCATCTCCTTTTCCAGTTGAATCCCAAAAACAGTTAGAAAGTATGGTTGGAGAGGGGAAACTACTAGAGGTGTACGGTATGACTGAAACCTCTCCCTTAACTACCATGAATCCTTTTAAAGGTAAGAGGAAGCTAGGATCAATAGGATTACCTTTATTGAATACTGAATTAAAACTTGTTGATCCAGAGACGGAAGAAGTAGTCCCCTTAGGAGAACCAGGAGAAATATGCGTTAAGGGACCTCAAGTAATGAAAGGCTATTATAATAAGCCAGAAGAGACGAAAAAGGCAATTGATGAAGATGGTTATATGCATACAGGGGATGTCGCAATCATGGATGAAGAAGGCTACTTAAGAATCGTTGACAGAACCAAAGACATGATCATAGTAAGTGGATTCAAAGTATTTTCTGCTAAATTGGAAGACATTTTAACCAAACATCCTGCTATTGAAATGGTTGCTACTATTGGCATCCCAAACCCAGATAGACCTGGCTCTGAAATTGTAAAAGCGTTTATTCAACTTGACAAGGATTATGAATATGATGGAAATGAAGAAGCATTAAAAGAGGGTATAATAGCATTTGCCAAAGAAAATTGCTCAACCTATGAAGTTCCAAAACTAATAAAAATCACTGAAGAATTACCATTAACAACTGTAGGGAAAGTAGATAAGAAGTTATTAAGAAAGAGTGATTGAAGCCATAAATTTTTTTTATCTTTTTATATTATTTTCAATTTTTTCTTCAACAATAGAGACGATCTTAGGAAATATGTCTCCTATTTTTTCATGAATAACTACATCTGCCAGAGAATCCATATCAGTTTCTTGAATGTTTATGATAGCTATTTTTGCGCCAAGAGATAGTGCTTTTTGTGGATAAAAAGCTACGGGATATACAACAAGAGAAGATCCAAGCACGATTATCAAATTGCAACCAGCAATTATTTCATCTGCTGCTTGTAATACTTGTGATTCAAGAGGTTCACCAAAAAATATTGCATTTGGTTTCAACATTCCTTTACATACATTACAAGAGGGTGATCTTCCCTGTAAGACTTGATTTACCATATTTGTAATTGGAAAAACTTCACCACACTGAAGACATTTTGCTTCCATCACATTTCCATGAAATTCAACAATATTTTTAGTTTTAGCTTTATGATGCAAGCGATCAATATTTTGAGTAAGAACACCCTTTAATTTACCAAGTTTTTGAAGTTTAGTAAGAGCTTTATGGCCCTTGTTAGGTCTTGCACTAAAAATCGCTTTTCCGGTTTCTAGCATAAACTCCAAGTTTTTAGTTGGATGTGCTATATAGGAATCGATTGATGCATATTCATAAGGATCAACTTTTTCCCACAACCCTGTTCCTGGAGATCTGAAGTCAGCAATCCCGCTTTCGGTACTCATACCTGCCCCTGTGAGTGCCACAATATTTTTTGAGTCCAAGATTAATTTAGCAAGTTGCTTAATTTGTTCCTCTAAAATAGACATATATAATACACCAAATAGTAATTAGAAATAAAAAATGTAATGATAAATTAAAAAAAAAAAGATTTTGATCTAAAATCAAAATTCTTATCTTTAACTTTAGAGAAAAAAAGATATATTTATTTCATATCTAACCATAATTCAGCTGTTCTTTTAATATTAAATGCTCTTAAAATGTCTCTCATTCCAGATTTCTCAGCAAAAGCATTGACTTGACTCATCGTGTTTAAATTTCCAACAAGTTGAGCAACTTTTCGACATCCTTGCTGCATTATCCAGCCTTGGACTTTTTGATTAAGGGTTTCTACATCGGTTGGAAGTGGCTCACATTTACTTAAATCGCCCATAATTGTGAAACCAGAAGTTAATTCACCAACTGTAGCGTGTCAATCAGTTTCGAAATTGCTCACAGACGCCAAATCAGGAATAGATCCTGTCATTGAAAAGATAACCCTATTTTTCTCTTTGTCTGCTTCTACACCATAATATTGATTTCCTCTTTTCACGATTTTTCACCAAATTTTGATTGAATAGTGACAAAAAAGTTATAAAGATATTTCGAATACGTAAAATTTAAATATAATGTGCATATTTTTTATTTTTTGCACAATAACAATATGATAGATATTTGAATAAAAATAGGTAGATCCTTTAGAAAAAGAAATCCATTAAATCATAAAGATCTAATAACTTCTCTACTGTGAGGTAGGAATACCCTTTTATATCATCTAAGGTTTTGTTTTGAACTCCTTTTTGATCATTCCAAAACATAGTAAAAATCATTCCGAGATATTTTCCATATATCAAAAGCCCTCCTTCAAAATCTCCTCCGTCATCTTTTGTTATTATGCCAAAAGAGTTGTCATCTTCATTCTCAGTCAAAAAGTCAATTAGTTGTTTATAAAATTTTGAACTCAAAAACGGTCTATCCTTAACACTTGCAACTTTATGATCAAATCCCCTCCCACCTCTCCTAGGTACTTTTAAATGGTAAAATCGTAAAGTATTCTCTAATTCGTTTATACTACTTCGAGCGTTATCAAGTAACTGATCATTAATAGATGCTTCTTCTTCAACATTATCAATTTTCTGAGATCCCCTATGCCGTCCATTGTTATCTATAAACGCAATGAAAGGAGGACATTCTTCACCATTTGGATGGTTTTTTATTAAGATCGTAAAAAGACCAGTTTTTTTTTGAAACTCTACTTGTTTTCTAAAACTCTCCTTACAATACGGACATATCATATTTACTAATGTAGTTTCCTCTGTCCCAATCACAGTCTTTCATATGGATAATCTAGTTCGAATTTTTAAATTTTAGTAAATAGTTAAATGCGAATCTTAATACTTTCTCATTTTAAGAATTATAATAAGAAATAGACTAACAATAGTTAAAACCTAAATTAATAGAATATAATCTTATTAAGATTTTAACTTGTGTTTAAAAAAATCCTTTAGAAAAGATAAAAATTTAATAAAAGTATTTTTATTAATCAAATATATTAATAGTATTACTCAAGCTTGAAAAATTCAATAATTTTAAAAAAAATTAATTAATATTAAAATTCTGGATTCAGACTTGTATTGAGTTATATAGATTATCCGGAAAGGTGAATGGGTAAAATTTCAGAGAAATCTGTCCGATCTTTCATATATAAGGTATGTGTCGTAGGCGATGGTGGAGTAGGTAAAACCTCCATGGTTCTTCGCTACTGTGAGAACACTTTTAAAGAAAACTATATTATGACAATTGGGTCTAATTTCTCTACTAAGCAAGTTGAATTAGAAGAGTACCCAAATTATCTCGTTAAGCTCCAACTCTGGGATCTCGCAGGACAAAAACATTTCAGCTTCGTTCGTCCACCTTTTTATAGAGGTGGAAGCGGAATTATTTACACTTTCGATTTAACGCGCAGGAGCTCCTTCCAAAATATTCTAGAGTGGAAGGAAGAGGTAGAAAAAGTAATTGGCAATGGCAAACCAAGCATCTTAGTAGGAAACAAAATTGATTTGGCTGAACAAGGGAATAGAGAAGTGGGAGAAACAGATGGAGAATCATTGAAAGAGGAGATAAATGCTATCTCATATCACGAGGCGAGTGCTAAAGAAAATCTTAATGTCGAATCAATTTTCGAAGAACTAACCTTAGCCATTTTAAAGAGTACCCAGAAACTTTAGCATGGTAGATTATAAGAAAATACTTATTCATTAATAATTGTAATTTGAATGAAATCCCAAAATTCTTTTGCAGGATTAAATCATTAAAACAACTTTACCTATATAAAAATTTGATTGACACTATTCCTCAAAGAAATCCTAAAGCTTGAGAAATTAGAATATCTTACACTCTTAAAAAACAATGTGACAATTTATTTTTTATACCTCATAAACTATAAACATTAAATTAAAATTCTTTAAATTATTTAAGATACTAAATTCATCCTATCATTAGCAAAAGAATAAGAAGGTTAGAATTCGTATGTTTGGTGGACAAGGTAGAGCTTACGACAGGGCTTTAACGGTATTTAGCCCGGAAGGACGCCTATTTCAAGTAGAATATGCGTTAGAAGCAGTTAGACGGGGAACTCTTGCTGTAGCAGTAAAATCTAAGGAAGATGTATGTTTAGCTGCTCAGATTAAGATTTCATCTAATTTAATGGATGCTGAATCAATAGATAAAATATTTCAAGTAGATGAACATATTGGGGTTGCCATATCAGGATTACATGCGGACTCTCGGTCACTTATTAATTATGCACGAGTTCAAGCTCAATCGTTTAGATTGACCTATGATGAACCAGTTCGACTTAATATGTTAGCTAAAGCGGTTGCAGACTTGAAACAGCAATATACACAGTTTGGTGGTGTACGTCCTTGGGGTTGTGCGCTTTTTTTCATTGGAATAGATGCTATGGGCACTCAAATTTACACCACATCTCCTAGTGGTATTTATCGACCTTTCAAAGCGTATGCACTTGGAAATGGGGAAGCAAACGCGAGAGAATTTCTTATTAATAATTACAATGATAATATGACCTTTGATGAGTTAATTAGTTTAGCTTTAAAAGCACTTAAAGAATCAATAGATGATGAAGCAACTAAAGATAATATTAGGCTTTCTTGGATAAAAAGTGAAACAAAAAAATTTCATATGGCTGACAAGCCAGAAGTTGAAGAATTTTTGAATAAATTGGAATAATCTCTTTTTTAATACTTATCATAAAAGGTTTTATTTTCAAAATTTATATTATAGTTAATAAATTATTACAAATTTTTTCAAATAACTTCATTTAGATAGGCATCTATTATGGCAAAAAAGAAAATCAGAGAAGAATTTGACAAAGTATTCAAGAAAGGCGATGAAAAGGCAATAAAAAAGATGTTAGATAAGAACCCCTGGCTTCAAAATGAAGTTTCAAGTTCAATGGATGCTGGTATGACTGAACAAAATCAAATTATTGCTGCTTTAGGTGTTATGGAAGACGAACTTGGAGGCGCTGTCCCAATTGATGAAATAGCATTTAGTCTTAGAGTAGACTTTAATATTCGTAAAGGTGAGACCGAAGTTCATGACATTTTGAGGAGCGTTGAAAATTTAAATCTAGTTAAAAGAGATTCTAATGGCTGGACATTGACGAGTGAAGGAGGAAAAATTTGTGATGAATTTCTTAATAAAAAATTAGGAATTTAATTAATTAAATTATTATTTTTGGTTTATGAATTCTAGTAATAATAGAATTATCATATTTATTTGATCATTATCAATTATTTTATACTTAATTATCCTTAAAAATTGGCGAATATTATGGATGAGCAAGAAGAAGAGGATTTTGAGCAAGAATTTGATGAAAATGGTTTCGATCCAACAAAAGAAGCTTTTTTTTCAGATTTAATGGGGATGGAGGAAGATATTGCTTCTGAAGCTTATGAGTTGGTTGAGCACGCAATAAATCTTATAGGTTCAAAATACTACGATGATGGTATAGAGGTTTTACGACAAGCCATTGGATTATACACCCAAATAAATAGAGAAGAAGAAATTAAAGCAATAAATGAAAAAATTTCCGAAGTCTATTTATTAAAGGAACAAGCATTTAGAGAAGAAGAAATTGAAGTTGAAAAGGTTGGAAAGTTTGAAATCGAAGAAGAAACTTTAGCTTCTGATCTTCAAGTTGAGCTAGCTCAAGAAGAAAATAAAGTAGATTTATTAGCAGAAGCAGTTCAATTAATAAATGAGGGCAAAAGTCTACTAGAAAACAATAAGTTCGAAGAATCTTTGGATAAATATGATGAAGCCGTTGAAATTTTCGAAAGTATGGATAAAATGGATGAAGTTGAGAGAATATTTAAACTAATCGAAGAATCTTATAACAAAAAAGCAGAATTCTTGCGCAGTGTTAGAACTCCTTTACATGAAGTACAAGCTGAACTAGAGCAAAAAGAGCCCATTGGAGAAGAAAAATTAAAAGAGGAAAAATTAAAAAAATATCTAATTTCTAAAAAAAGGGAAGAGGAAATTTCATCTCAGGCATATGAACTATTAGGACAGGCCGCAGAATTAACTAAAAATAAACAATATGATGAAGCCTTACAATTATATAATGAAGGGTGTAAATTATTTCAAGAATTAAGTTGGGAATATGAAGTAAAAAAGATTCAAGATACAATCTCTCAATTGGAAAAAGAACGTTCATTATATTTAATAGAGTTAGAAAAAGAGAAAGTAGAAAAGATAGAAGAAGTTGAAATCCAGATGCAACAAGTAGAAAACATTGAACAACAAGTAACTGAGCAAGAGGAACAAGAAAAAATTGAGAGATTAGAAAGATTAAGAGGGATAGAGCTTCAAAGGATGGAAACTGAGTTTTTTAAAGCACAAATTGATAATATGGCCACCGAAGCATCCCATATGGCACGCGAATATGATTTGGCAATGCAGAAAGCAATTAAAAAAGGAGAAATAATTGAAGAATGTGTCTATCCTCAAGTTATAGATCTCTATAAAAGAATAAAAGAGTTGTTAATTGATAAAGGATGGAGAAGTGAAGCAGCAATTTATGATGATACTATTAGCATTTATATTCAGAAATTTGAACAAGACAAAAAAATTAGACAGATTGAAGCCGAAAAAGTAACTAGACAAAAAGAATCCAAGGAAATGTTAAAGGTCACAAAAGAAGAAACGACACCTATTTTAAAAGAAGAACAATTACAAGCATTAGAAGAACAACGTAAAAAGGAAGATGAAATTCAAAATCTTAGGACAGAAATTGATGAAATGACTAACAGAGCAGAAAGATTAGCAAGAGAATATGAAGTAGCACTAAGAAAAGGAAAATTCGGATTAAAATGCCCTTATCCTGAAATTATAAATATCTTCAAAACAGCAAGGCAGTTATCGCTTGAGAAGAGCTGGGAAACTGATGCTGCAATCTTTTTGAGTCAAGTTCAAGCTTATAAAGAAAAGCTAGAAAAAGATAAAAAACTAAGGCAGATAGAAGCAGAAAAGGTAGAAAAGCAGAAAGAAGCTGAAGGTATGTTAAAAGTACAAAAAGAAGAAAAGGAGATTGGAATTGATGAGGAAAAATTAAGAGAAATTGAAGGATATAAAAGATTAGAGGAAGAAAAAGAAAATTTTGAACAATTAATTAATGATATGATCAATGAAGCAGAAAAAATAGCACGCGAATATGACTCAGACATGAAAAAAGCTGTAAGGCAGGGTAAATTAGCAGAGAATCCTCCTTTTGAGGAAATTATTAAGATTTATGAAAGAGTAAAACAGATGGTACTCGCAAAAGGAAGAAATGAAGAAGTTAATATATATGATAATCAAATAAATTATTATTCTCAGAAATGGGAAAAAGACAATAAATTACGTCAAGTGGAAGCTCAGAAAATTCAAAGACAAAAAGATCTTGAAGATATGCATAAAGTAGGCAAAAAGGTAGAGATTGATGAAAAAAAATTAAGAGCTATTGAGAAAAAGGGGGAAGAAGAGGATTTTGAAAGTTACATAGCTGATATGGTCAATAAAGCAGAAAAATTAGTACGAGAACATGAGATGGAAATGAGAAAAGCCATGAGAAGTGGAGAAATCTTAGAGAGTACTCCTTATTTTGAAGTGATTGAAATTTATAGACAGGTAAGAGAAAAGGTTTATGCTCGGGGGTGGAAAGAACAAGCAGAGATATTTGGCAACCAGATCAAGATTTATCAGGATAAATTGGAAAAACTTGAGAAATTGCGTGAAGTAGAAGCTCAAAAAATTCAAAGACAAAAAGATCTTGAAGATATGCATAAAGTAGAAAAAACCGTTAAATTAGATCAAGATAAACTAAAAAAATTAGAAAGTAAAAAAGAGGAAAAGGATTTTCAAAAATATATAATAGAAATAATCAATAAGGCAGAGAAATTAGAAAGAGAATATAACTCTGCAATGAAGAAAGCCTTAAAGAAGGGGGAAATAATTGAACAAACTCCTTATCCTGAAATTATAGAAATTTACCGACAAATTCAAAATCAAATGCTTGAGAGAGGTTGGATTGAACAATCACAAATTTATTTTAACCAAATCAAAATTTACCAAGAGAAATTAAAGAGAAGTGAAATATTACATGAAGTTGAAGCTAAAAAAGCTGAGAGACAGAGGGCCCTTGAAGAAATGCATAAAGTTAAAGTAGAATTCAAACCAGCTAAACCTGAAAAAATAAAAGAAATAGATGCAGGAGTTAAGGAGGAAGATGCTTTATTAGATAAAGCTATGGGTCTTATAGACAATGCAGAAAGATTAGTAAAAAACTATGAAGTAAGCATAAAAACTGATGTCTTATTATATGAGAGCCCTTATGAGAAGGCTATTGCAAATTATAATGAAGCCAAAAAATTGTTCCAAGAAATTAGTTGGAATGATGAGGCTGGACGATTGAGTAATACTATTAAATTTTATAAAGAAAAAAAAGAAAAAGATGAAAAATTAAGGGAAATAGAGAAAAAGAAACTAGAAGAACCAGATGCAGAATTAATGGCTGCTAAAACTGGCACTGAAAAAGAACTATTTGCTAAAGAGAAAAAGATTCTCGAATTTGAGAAAAAGAAGAAAGATAAAGAGAAACTATCAGAAAAGATTTTTAATGAAATTCATAAAGCAGAAGAGATGGCAAAAGAATATGAGTTAAAAATTAAGGAAGGTGTTTTTGAACAAGAACCCCCTTATGAGGAGATTCTCAAGATGTATCGAGAAGCTAGGAAATCCTTTGAAGAAATAGGTTGGATGGAGGAATCAATGAAACTTCTAAATACAATCAAATTTTATAAAGAAAAATTAGAGAAAGATATGAGGTTACGTTCTTTAGAAATTGAAAAGGCAAAGGACCGAGAAGAAGAGCTATTAATTCAACAAAAATTACTAGAACAGGCAAAGGTAGAACAAGAAAGATTACTTAAAAAAAGAAAAGAAAGGCTCCATTTAAAAGAAGAAAAAGTAAGTGAATTTGAAACTGCAAAAGACAGAGCATTTAAATTTATAGATCATGCAAGGGATGAATTTAAACAAAATAATTTTAAACATGCAATTGATCTTTACAAAGAAGGCGAAGAAATCTTCTCCCAAATCAACTGGCAGGAAGGCATCAAGATGGTTAAGGATTCTGTTGCTATGATAAAGAGGAGACAAAAATCTTTTGAACTTGAACAAGCAGCTACTTTAGATAAAAAGGCTGAGCAATTGATAATCGAAGAAAAACTAGAGGAAAAATTAGCTAAAGCTGAAGAATTAAGGAAGCTTCATCAAGAAGAAAAGAGAAAAGAAGTTTTAAAAATACAGCGTGAGAAAGAATGGGAAAGAGATATTTCAGAAGATGCTTACAAACTTTTAGAACAAGGTACTACATTGTTAGATAAGAAGAACTTCGACGAAGCTTATGAAAAATATATTGAAGCACGTAAATTATTTGATAAAATATCATGGAAACGAGAAGTATCTCGGATAAATAATGATCTTCTGTTTAAGCTCAAAAGAGAGAGGATAACTTTTGAGAACCGTGAAGATATAAAAAAGAAAAAAGCCGAGGAAAAAATGGAGATGGAACTATTAAAAAAGGAAGTAAAAAAAGAACAATATGAGCATAAAAAGAGGAAGAAAGAAGAAAAACGTAAACTAGTAAGAGAAGAATTTGATAGAAAGATCCTCAGAGAAATAGAAAGAGCAGAAAAACTAATTGAGAATTTCAAATACAATGAAGGAATACTAATAATTAAAAGAGAGGCTAGAAAACTAGATGAATCAGAACAAGGGAATGAGATTGAGAGAATCGATGAAATTATTAATGATGTAAAAGATCAGGCAGAAATTCCATTAATTACATTAGAACCTTTAGATCTTATAGATAACTTAGGAAAATTTAAAGCAGCATATCATGCATTAGATAAAGCCCAAATTTCATTAATGAATAATCGTTTCATGAAGGCAATTTCAGAATTAAAAGAATCTATTTTTCACCTCAAAGAACTTAAAATTAGTAAGAAATATCTTCAAGAAATTGATAATAAAATTGTGAAATTACAGGAAAAATTAGGTAAAAAACCTAAAGCAAAGGAAAAAGAAGATATTGATGAAAAAGAAATGTTAAAAGCCCGGATTGATGCCAGAAGGAAAGAGAGAAGGAAAAAAGTATTAGATCTATTAGGAGGGAGTAAAGACTAAAAAAGTTTAATTTTTTTTAAAAGCTAATTTTGAACGAGGATATATATAATTCCTTCTATTTTTACACCCCTAACCCTGATTTCCATTCATTGTTAATGCAATAGATAAAAAAAAAAAAATTAAAACTGACTAAGTGAATAACTTTTCTTCTACTTCATTTGATATTTTAGACTCTATTAAAGTAGGGCTAACATTTCTTTCGATTGATTCATCTAGGAGGTATTCTGTCTTAATTAAATCTCGAATGGATACTCTAATTGCTTCACTTCTGTTAGGAAATTTACCTTCGGACACAAGTATCTCTAATATTTTTAGATAAGATTCAGGTAAGTTTACTGAAATTAATTTTATAAAAATCACCTTAAATTTTTTAGTTTTAATTAATACAGATATATACGAGAGTGATATATTTAAAGATTTAGTGGAAATTGACCCCAAGAAATCCGACAGAATAAATAATATTTCTTTATTACATAATTCAAGTTATAACATAAAATATTACTAGCAATAAACAAAAATTTCAAGAATTTTAGACTGTTTTGGTATCATAGTTAATTTCAAAATTTTTCCCAAAATTTATAAGACATAGGTGTTACATGTTACATATTATGTCAAGTATAGAGGATCAATTAAAAGCCCATTTAAAAAACGCTGATGATTGGGAAAAAATGGAAACCCCCATTGATGGAGTGAACGTTGTCAAAGTTCCCGCTACAAAGACAAGACCAGCACTTCTTTTCTTAGAGATAAATCCCCTAAAAGAGGATGGTAAACCATTAAAGAGAAAAGGTCTGTTTGTTGGGAGTAAAGAATTTCTCATTAAATTTAGTGAAGCGTTGAATGATGATAAGAC